>VBBY01000219.1 GCA_005881595.1 Betaproteobacteria bacterium
GTCCATCGAGCCGACAAAGACGACCAGCGGTTCCGCCGTGCCGGGATCGGGAGCGCCGGCGCGGAACTGCGCGAGGTCGACACCGGTCGGCGTCACGGAAATGCGAGCAGAGTCCACCCAACGCGACATCAGCGCCCGGTCGTGCTCCGAAACCGCGATCACGTGATCGAAGCGGCGCACGGCCGCGGCTTCATACGCCGCCATGCGATGCGCCTCGAGGCGATAGATCGGGCGCTTGAGCGTGCTGCGCTCGTGCTCCGCCTGCCGCGCCCAAAGCGCGCTCTCCACGTTGTGCTGGAACAGCACTGTCGGCACGGGGAGTGACTCGGAGAAGTTCGCGGTCGCCAGGAGAAAGTCGCAGAGGGCGACATCGAACCGGCCCGCGGCGCAGCCGGCGACGATCCGCTCGCGGACTGCCCGCGCCGTGAACTTCCCGACCGCGAACGGCATAGACGTCGGCAGCCACCGCGCGTACTTGACGCCGAGGCCGGGGAGCGACAGGGGCCAGCAATTGGCCAGTGGCTCGGCGAGCGGAAACTCAGCGCGTAGCGCGTCGTCATACGCCGCGTCGCGCGGCCCGCCGTAGTACGACAGCAGCGTGACCTCGTGTCGCTGGGCCAGCTCCTTGAGGATGTTATACGTCCGGATCTTGCCGCCGGTGTCCAACGGCAGGAGCTGCCCACCCTTGACCCAGAGGATCCTCACGCCATGCGCCCGTACCTTCGCATCACCAGCAGATACCCTGGTACTTCGCGTCGCTTTGGCGGGTGCCGAAGGCCCGTACAAGGTCGATCACGGACTGCCCGTCCTTCAGCAGCGGCTGCACGCCGCCGTACGCCGGTGAGCCGTTGCCGATCACGACAACCTGGGCGTGGCCGAGCACCTCGGGGATCGTCGACCGCATCATCGTCCAGATGTGCGGGATCTGCTTCTCGATGAACTCCTTGTTGGCGCCGACCAGCCGCGCGCTCGAGACGTGCTCGTCGTGGATCGCGATCGCCAGGCCCTTGCCGTAGAGCAGCTCGACCAGCGAGACCATCGGCGACTCGCGCAGGTCGTCGGTGCCGGCCTTGAAGCTCAGCCCGAGGATGCCGACCTTGCGCGCGCCCGTGGCCATGACCATGTCGAACGCGCGCTGGATCTGCTTCCTGTTGCTCTCAAGCGTCGCGGCGAGGAGCGGCGTGTCGATGTCCGCCTGCCGGGCGCGATACGCTAGCGCGCGCAGGTCCTTGGGAAGGCACGAGCCGCCGAACGCGAATCCCGGCTTCAGGTACGCGGCGGACACATTCAGCTTTGTGTCCTCGCAGAAGAGCCTCATCACCTCGTGACTGTCGATCGCCAGCGCCTTGCAGATGTTGCCGATCTCGTTGGCGAAGCTGATCTTGAGGCCGTGGTACGCGTTGCATGCATACTTCACCATCTCGGCGACCTTGATCGGCACCACGTGCGTCGGCGTGTCGATGCCCAGAAACAGCGCGCGCACGGGCTCGGCCGACTCGGTGTCGGCGGCGCCGATGAGGTTGAATGGGGGCTCGTAGAAGTCGCGGATCGACGTTCCCTCGCGCAGGAACTCGGGGTTCACGCACAGGCCGAACCCGGCGCCGGCCGTCTTCCCCGACGTGCGCTCGAGCACGGGCTTGACGATGTCCTCCGTCGTTCCGGGCAACACCGTGCTGCGCACCACCACGGTGTGTCGTGCCTTCTTCCTGGCGATCGCCTCGCCGATCTGCTCGGCGACGCGCGTCACGGAGGCAAGGTCGATGCTGCCGTTGGCGCGGCCGGGCGTGCCGACACAGATGATCGAGATCTCCGTCGCGGCCACCGCGGCGCCGACGTCGGCCGTCGCGCTGAGCCGGCCCGTGGCGCGCATGTCGGACACCAGCTTCCGGATCCCGTCCTCGATGATCGTCGCCTGGCCGGCATTGATCAGGCCGACCTTGGTTGCACTGATATCGACGCCGACCACGGTGTGGCCTTCCTTCGCCAGGCAAGCCGCCGACACACAGCCGACGTAGCCGAGCCCGAACACGCTGACGGAGAGTGTCATGGCAGGTCGCGAAGTATGCCGCATCGGGCGTGCGATCGGCGAGCGCAGTAGGCAGCCGGGCGCGGCCCTTCAGGCGAGGCGGATGGACAACGGGTCCTCGCCCTCAATGAAGATGCGCTGCCAGAGCTCGAGGTTGACGAGCGACCACATGCGCTCGTCGTGGTTCGCGCCGCCGCGGTGCTCGGCGGCGAGCTGCGAGACCGCGGCCGCGTCGAAGAGCCCCCGGTCGCGCGCCCGGGCGCCGAGCACGAATTCGTCGAGGACGGCGCCATGCGGACCGGCGACCCATCCGCCGAACGGCACCGGAAAACCCATCTTGCGGCGCGTCAGGATTTTGTCCGGAAGCAGGCCGGCCATCGCACGCCGCAAGATGGACTTGGTGGTGTGGCCCCGCAACTTCATGCGTTCGGGCAGCCGCGCCACGTACTCGGCGAGCGGATGGTCTAGGAACGGCACGCGGCTCTCGATCGACGCGGCCATGCTCATCTGGTCCTGCTTCATGAGCAGCTCGTGCAGGTACGTGCGCACGTCGGCGTAGAGCAGGCGGTCGAGCAGGCGGCGCGCGTCGGTCTCGCGCATGGCGCGATGCGCCGCCGCGTACGGGTCCGCCATGCCGACGCGTTCACGCAGCGCCGGGGCGAGCAGCGAGGCTTGCCGCAGCCGCCCGAACACGGCGAAGTTGTCGAAGTACAGGTCGTCGAGCGTCGCCGGCTCGAAGAGGAACGTGCGGCGAAGCCGCGCGCGCCAGCGCTTTCCCGGCGCGAGCGCATCGACAGCGCTCGCGATCGCGCGGCGCACGCTCGCCGGGAGCGCCCGCTCGTATCGCTCCCCGTAGCGCAGGTTCAACAGCGTGACGCGGTACCGGTTGTAGCCGGCCAGCATCTCGTCGCTGCCCTCGCCGGTGAGCACGACCTTCACGTGCTCCGACGCAAGCTTCGACACGAAGTACAGCGCCACGCTCGATGGGTGCGCCATCGGCTCGTCCTCGTGCCAGACGAGCCGCGGCACGGCGTTCAGGAAGTCCGGCGCCGAGACGACGACCTCGCGATGGTCCGTGCCGTAGCGCTTCGCCACCAGCCGCGCGTACTCGAGCTCGTTCGCCTCCCGCTCGGCGAACCCCACCGCGAAAGTCTTGATCGGCTCGCGCACGAGCTGGCTCATCATCGCCGTGATCGCCGCCGAGTCGATGCCGCCGGAAAGGAACATCCCGAGCGGGACGTCCGACATCAAGCGCAGCTTGACGGCTTCGCGGAAGCGGTCGCGGAACTCGCCGACGAAAGCCTCGTCGGAAACGCTGCCGCGCTCGACACTGCCCATCTCGCCGTAGTGCAGGTCCCAGTAGCGCTCGATCGACACCTGACCCTCGCGCCACAGCAGCGTGTGGCCCGGCGGCACGCGATGGACGCCGGCGAACAGCGTCTCGTCGCCGGAGGTCGCGCGGTTCGCCAGGTAGTCGGGCAGCCCCTCCTCGCGCAGCGACGCGCAGAGGATCCCCGACTCGAGCAGCGCCTTGATCTCGGAACCGAAGACGAGCGTGCCGTCTGCCGCGAGATGATAGTAAAGCGGCTTGACGCCGAAGCGGTCCCGCGCGAGCAGCAGCGACCGCGTGCGCGCGTCCCAGATCGCGAAGGCGAACATCCCGCGCAGCCGCTTCGGCGCTTCGCGTCCGTCGATCTCGTACAGCTTGAGCACGGTCTCGGTGTCGCACCGCGTGTGGTAGACGTGCCCCTGTGCCTCGAGCTCGGCCTTGAGCGCCGGATGGTTGAAGACCTCGCCGTTGTAGACGATCGTGACCTGGTTGTCCGCGGCGTACATCGGCTGCGCGCCGCCGGCCACGTCGATGATGCTCAGCCGGCGATGCCCGAGGCCGATCCCGGGGGCAATGTGCATCCCGTAGGCGTCGGGACCGCGGTGAGCGATGACGTCGCGCATGCGTACCAGCGTCGCCTCGTCCACGGTCCGGTTGGACCGCGGACCCACCACCACACCACACAGACCGCACATCAGCTGGAAACGAGCGAACCGGAATCTTCGCCGACGCGCACGACGTCGCGCGCTCCACCGGCGCGCTCGATCATCAGCAGCGTCGCACCGTCGTCGTTCTCGACGCGCAATGAGATGAGCGGCGCGTCGTCAGCCGGCTGCACCAGGGTGGCCGCGACAAGCTCTCCGGTGAACGACATGCGCTGGACGAGCCGCCCGGCGGGCTCGCGGCGGCCGTACGCGTTCGACGTCCACGCGTCGGCCACGTGCCACTCGCCCTCCTTGGCAGCGGTGACGAACCGGGCCACGTCGCCGCGCGCATCGGCAATCACGGCGCGCGCCCCGTCGAGGACCGCGCGCAACCCCGGCGCCAGCGGATACGAGATGGACACCTCGTGTGGACGAATGC
>VBBY01000045.1 GCA_005881595.1 Betaproteobacteria bacterium
CCTGCGTGCCGGAGTTCATCGCCACCGCGACATCGGCCTGCGCGAGCGCCGGCGCGTCGTTGGTGCCGTCGCCGCACATGGCGATGAGGCGGCCCTGCGCCTGGTGCTCGCGGATCAGCCTGAGCTTCGCCTCCGGCGTCGCTTCGGCGAGAAAGTCGTCCACTCCCGCCTCGGCGGCGATCGCCGTCGCGGTGAGGCGGTTGTCGCCGGTGATCATCACGGTCTTGATGCCCATGCGCCGCAGCTCGGCGAAGCGCTCCTTGATCCCGCCCTTGACGATGTCCTTCAGCTCGATGACCCCGAGCGCGCGCGGGCCTTCGGCGACGACCAGGGGGGTGGAGCCGCGGCGCGCCATGGCTTCAACCAGGCCGGTGACTTCGGGAGGGAAGCGGCCTCCCTGGGCCTCGACCCATGCGCGCAGCGCGTCGGCTGCGCCCTTGCGCACGCGGCGCTCTCCGATATCGACGCCGCTCATGCGCGTGTTCGCCGAGAACGGCACGAACTGCACACCGAGCGACTTGATGTCGCGCTCGCGCAGGCCGTAGCGCTGCTTGGCGAACACGACGATCGAGCGGCCCTCCGGGGTTTCGTCGGCGAGGGAGGCGAGCTGGGCCGCATCGGCAAGCGCCTCGCTGGTCACACCGGAAGAGGGCGCGAACGCGGCGGCCTGGCGGTTGCCGAGCGTGATGGTGCCGGTCTTGTCCAGCAGCAGCACGTCGACGTCGCCGGCGGCTTCGACCGCGCGGCCCGAGGTGGCGATGATGTTCGCCTTGATCATGCGGTCCATGCCGGCGATGCCGATCGCCGAGAGCAGGCCGCCGATGGTGGTCGGGATCAGGCAGACGAGCAGCGCCACCAGGACGGTGATCGACACCGCCGTGCCCTGGCCGGCGGCCTTTGCCGCGTACACCGAGAACGGCAGCAGGGTCGCGCAGGCGAACAGAAAAATCAGCGTGAACTTGGCGAGCAGGATGGAGAGCGCGATCTCGTTGGGCGTGCGCGAGCGCCTGGCGCCTTCGACCAGCGCGATCATGCGGTCCAGGAAAGTCTCGCCCGGGTTCGCCGTGATGCGCACGACCAGCCAGTCGGACAGCACGCGTGTTCCGCCGGTCACCGCGGAGCGGTCGCCGCCCGATTCGCGCACCACCGGCGCGGACTCCCCGGTGATGGCGGACTCGTCGACCGTTGCCGCGCCTTCGACGACCTCGCCGTCGCCGGGGATGACTTCGCCTGCCGGCACATACACGAAATCGCCCTTGCGCAGAGCCGATCCCGGCACGTTCCCCCAGGACTGCTTCTTGGCGGCATCCGACAGCTTCTTCGCCATCACGTCGCGCCGCGTGCCGCGCAGCGCGGCGGCCTGCGCCTTGCCGCGGCCCTCCGCGACGCTCTCGGCGAAGTTCGCGAACACGATGGTGAACCAGAGCCACAGCGCGACCGCCAGAACGAAGCCGGAGCTCTCCTTTCCGGTTCCGGCGAGCCAGATCAGCGTAACCAGCACGCTGCCGACCCACACCACGAACATCACGGGGTTGCGCCATTGCACGCGCGGATCGAGCTTGACGAAGGATTCCAGCGCCGCGCGCTGCACGATGGAGCTGCTCAGCGTGCGAATGTGGGCCGCCATATCAGCGGCTCCAGAGCTGCAGATGCTCCACGATCGGGCCGAGCGCCAGCGCGGGAACGAAGGTCAGCGCGCCCAGGATCAGGATCGTGCCGACCAGAAAGGCGATGAACAGCGGCGTATGCGTGGGCAGCGTCCCCGGGCTCGCCGGCACGAGCTTCTTGCGCGCAAGGCTGCCGGCGATCGCGAGGACCGGCACGATCAGCCAGTAGCGCGAGATCCACATGGCGATGCCGAGCGCCGTGTTGTAGAAAGGCGTATTCGCGCTGAGCCCCGCGAACGCGCTGCCGTTGTTGTTGCCGGCCGAGGAGAAGCCGTACAGGATCTCCGCGAAGCCGTGCACGCCGGGGTTGGCGATGCCGGCCTTGCCTGGCTCGACGAGCACGGCGATACCGGTGCCGATTAGCACCACGGCGAACGGGAACAGCACCGCGAGCGAGGCCATCTTCATCTCGAAGGACTCGATCTTCTTGCCGAGGTATTCCGGCGTGCGGCCGACCATCAGGCCGGCGACGAACACCGCCACGATGGCGAACACCAGCATGCCGTAGAGCCCCGAACCGACGCCGCCGAAGATGATCTCGCCGAGCTGCATCAGCGCCAGCGGCGCGAGGCCGCCGAGCGGCGTGAACGAATCGTGCATCGCGTTCACCGAGCCGTTCGACGCAGCGGTGGTCGCAGTGGCCCAGATCGCCGAATCCGTGATGCCGAAGCGCACTTCCTTGCCCTCCATGTTCTGTTCTATCCCCAGCAGCGGATTGCCTGCCCGCTCCGATAGCAGGCACACCGCGAGGAAGCCGATGAACACGACCGTCATGGCGGCAAGCAGCGCCCAACCCTGACGGGTGTCGCCGACCATGCGGCCGAAGGTGTAGCAAAGCGCCCCCGGGATGAGCAGGATCGACAGCATCTCGAGGAAATTGGAAAGCGGTGTCGGGTTCTCGTAGGGATGCGCCGAGTTGACGTTGAAGAAGCCGCCGCCGTTGCTGCCGAGCTGCTTGATCGCGATCTGCGAGGCGGCCGGGCCGAGCGGCAGGGTCTGCTCTCTTGTGCTGAGTTGCTTACCTTCCTGCTCGAACTCGAGCGGCTGCTGCACCAGATCCACCGTCTTGTAGGACGCAAAGGTCTGCACCACGCCCTGCGTGACCAGCGCGCCGGCAAGCAGGAGCGACAGCGGCAGCAGGATGTAAAGGGTCGTGCGCGTCAGGTCGGCCCAGACACTGCCGATGCCGTTCGTCTGCTTGCGCGCGAAGCCGCGCGCGAGCGCGACCAGCACCGCCATCCCGGTCGCCGCCGAGAAGAAATTCTGCACGCTGAGCCCCAGCATCTGTGTGAGGTAGCTCATCGTCGACTCGCCGCCGTAGCCCTGCCAGTTGGTGTTGCTGATGAAGCTCACTGCGGTGTTGAACGACGAGTCCGCCGAGACGGCGCCGAAATTCTGTGGATTGAGGGGAAGCAGGTGCTGCAGCCGCTGCAGCGCATAGACGGCGGCGAAGCCGATGAGGTTGAACCACAGCACGCCCCACAGATAGCGCTTCCAGTCCATCTCCTCTTCAGCCTGTACTCCGGCCGCGCGGTAGACGAGGTTCTCCAGCGGCGCGAGAAACCGGTAGCGGCCCACGTACACGTTCGCCATGTACGCGCCGAGCGGCTTGACGAGCAGCAGCAGCGCGCCGAGGTAGACGGCGCATTGCAGAAGCGCGTTCATCAGAAGTCCTCCGGGTTGAGGAGGGCGTAGACCAGGTATGCGGCCAGGCCGAGCGCCAGCGCGAGGGCGAGCATCTCGAAGCCGCTCATGACTTGCGCTGCATCAGGCGGTCGCATAGGACGCCGAGTCCCAGCGTCGCGACGAACAGGGCTGCCGTGAGCAGGATGAAAAGCAGGTCCATGGCGGGCTACTCTAGGCGCGCCGGCGTAAAAACGGCGTTAATCCTGGCGACCGGTGCCTTTCGGACCATTGCTCACGCGAACCGCGCCACAAATCGTGCAACGCCGCGGTTCCAACCTATCGGCTGGCTGCTTCCCTCCCTTCGAAGCGGCTCAAGCCCCGGCGCCGCCCCCCAGCGGCCGGGGCTTCTTTTTAACAGGCTATAGCAGCACGAACATCGCGGCGACCGCGGCCGCCATCACCGCGACCGCAAGCCAGCCGAGGAACTTGAGCCGGCGCTTGATGACGAAAGGCCCCATCACTTCCGGCTTCCCCGCGAGCAGCATCATGATCGTCATGATCGGAACGGCAATCACGCCGTTCACGATCGCCGCCCACACCAGCGCCTTCATGGAGTCGATTCCGGACAGGACGATCAGCACTCCCAGCACCGTCGCGACGGTGAGGACGGCGTAAAAGCCGCGCGCTTCCGCCAAGGTCAGGCCGAGACCGATCGGCCAGCGGAAGGTCTCGGCGACGGCATAAGCCGCGGAGCCTGCGAGCACCGGCACGGCGAGCAGCCCGGTGCCGATAATCCCGGCGGCGAACAGCGCGAAGGCGAACGCACCGGCGAGCGGCCGCAGCGCCTCCGCGGCCTGCGCCGAGCTCTGGATGTCGGTGACGCCGGCGGCGTGCAGCGTCGCCGCCGTGGTGAGCATGATGCACAAGGCGATCAGGTTCGAGAACATCATGCCCACGTAGGTGTCGGTCTTGATGCGCTGCAGGTGCTCGCGCGCCTGCCCGGGGGCGTCCTTCAGCGGCTCATTGCCGGGCGTGGCGCGCTGCTCCTCGACTTCCTGCGACGCCTGCCAGAAGAACAGGTAAGGGCTGATCGTGGTGCCCAGCACCGCGACCAGCATGGCGATGTAATCGGCTCTCCACAGCAGCTGGGGAATGACCGTGTCGCGCAGGCTCTCGATCGGAAGCCGCACCACCAGCACCGTGCCGACATACGCGAACAGGGCGAGCGTGAGCCACTTGAGCAGCGGCGCGTAGCGCGGAAACGGGATAAAGATCTGCAGCGTGAGCGACAGCAGGGCGAAGAACACGATGTAAATGGCGCTCTTGCCGCCCGCGAGCAGTACCAGGGCGTCGCCCATCGCGCTCAGATCGGCGGCGAGGTTGAGCGTGTTGGCGAGCAGCAACAGGGAGACGACCGCGTACAGCACCGGCCTGGGAAAGTGCTCCCGCACGTTCGCCGCCAGGCCGTGCCCCGTGACCCGCCCGATGCGCGCGCTGACGATCTGGATGCCGATCATCAGCGGCGTCGTGAACAGCACCGACCAGAGCAGGCCGTAACCGAACTGCGCGCCGGCCTGCGAATACGTGGCGATGCCGCTCGGGTCGTCGTCGGCGGCGCCGGTGATCAGCCCCGGCCCGAGCTTCTTCAGCAGCGGGACGTGGCTGCGCTCGTTCTCGTTTCCCAGATCCTGGCCGCTAGAAGAGGTGCACTTGCGTCGGCCAGAAGAAGCCGATCAGGCAAAAGGCGACGCCGACCACGCCGAGCGCGCCGGCGAGCCAGACCAGGGCCGCTATGCTGGTGATGATCGACGCCGAGGCGAGCACGATGGCGATCTGCACCGCCGCGGAGGCCAGCTCGTAGTGGTGGTAGGCGGCCATCGCGGTGTCGCGCTTCTTCTCCGCCTCCTTGGCGCGCGCGGAGAGCTCCTTGCGGCCTTCGCCGGTCTCGGGCTCCGACTGGTAGCGCTCCGCCGTTTTTTTCCACGCTTCGACTTGCTTTTTTACCGTTTCATTTTTGATGGTCCCTTGCGCTTCCAGTTCCTCGGCCGCGGTGCGCAGCACCGTCTGCCGGATGGTCTTCGCCTGGAAGAAGGCCCACAGGTTGGAAGCTTCGATGTTGTAGGCGAGGGCCGCCGTCTGCGCGCCCTTGCCGAGCGTCTCGGAGAACGCGAGCACCAGCGCTAGAACTGAGATGAGGAGCGCGACGCCCTTGTTGCCGCCGTGCTCGCTAGGGCCGTGTCCGGCTGACATAGATATATGTTACCAATCCGGCCAGCGCGGCCGCGGCGAACGCCGCCCCGGCATCGAAGCTGGCCGCCGCGCCGTACTCGCTCCATAGCCACCCGGCGAGCAAGCTCGCGCCGAGCAGCGCGACCCCCGACACGAGATGGAACACTCCGAACGCGGTGCCGCGCAGGGGCGCCGGCGCGGCATCGGCGACCAGCGCCGAGAGCAGGCCCTGCGTGAGCCCCATGTGCGCGCCCCAGAGCACGACGCCGGCGAAGAGTGCCGCCAGCGACGCGAACGCGGCGATCACCAGGTCGGCGGCGATCAGCGCGACGAGGCCCCACAGCAGCAGATGATTTCTATAGCCCTTGTCGGCGGCGAGGCCGGCCTGGTAGGCAATCGCGCTGTAAGCCAGGTTCATCACCACGAGGACGATCGGCACCAGGGCGAGCGCCATGCCGAGGTCCTGGGCGCGCAGCACCAGGAATGCCTCCGAGAAGCGCGCTAGCGTAAACACCGCGCCCAGAGCGACTACGAACCAATACCGCAATGTCAGTTCGCCCAGCGCCGCGCGCGACAGAGGATTCGCATGACCAGTACGGGTGGCGGGCGGCTCGCGCACGAAGAGCACAAGCACCACCACGGAAAGGATGGCCGGCACCACCGCCACCCAGAGCACGGCGCGGATGTCGCTCGCGAGCAGGATCATCAGCCCGATGGCCGCGAGCGGCCCGAGCACTGCACCGACGGTGTCTAGGGCCTGCCGCAGTCCATACGCGGCGCCGCGCACCTGCGCCGGCGTAACGTCGGCGATCAGCGCGTCGCGCGGCGCGCCGCGGATCCCCTTGCCGACCCGGTCCATGAAGCGCGCGACGAGCACCAGCGGCACCGACCCGGCAAGCGGAAACAGCGGCTTCGACGCTGCGGCGAGCGCGTAGCCGAAGACCACCAGGGGTTTCCTGCGCCCGAGGCGATCCGACAGCACGCCCGAGAACAGCTTGGCGATCGACGCGGTCGCCTCGGCGATGCCCTCGACCACGCCCACCGCCACCATGCCCGCCCCCAGAACCGCGGTCATGAACACGGGGAGCAGGCCGTGAACCAGCTCGGAAGAGAGGTCCATGCACAGCGAAACGAAGCCGAGGGCCCAGACAGTACGCGGAACTCTCATCTCCCGGCAGTCTAAAATATCCTGTGAAATTCGAAACCCCGTTGATGGCCCGCGCCGCCGTTAGGGCGCTCACCGCCTCCAAGATCCGCGAGCTGGTGAACGAGGGCCTCGGCAATGCGGACGTGCTGCCGTTCTGGGTCGGCGAGCCCGACGCGCCGACGCCCGGCTTCATTCGCCAGGCGGGCATCGACTCGATCGCCGCCGGCGAGCTGCTCTACACGCACAACCTCGGCATCCCGGAGCTGCGCGAAGAGCTCGCCGCCTACCTCACCCGGCTGCACCGGCCGACCGACCCCGGCCAGCTCGCCGTGACGAGCGCCGGCGTCAACGCGCTGATGCTCGCCTCGCAGCTGCTGGTCGATCCGGGCGAGCGCGTGGTCGAGGTGGTGCCGCTCTGGCCGAACCTGCAGGAGATCCCGAAGATCCTCGGCGCAAGGGTGGTGACCGTGCCTCTAGAATTTTCCGGCTCGGACTGGAAGCTGGACTTGAACCGGCTGATCGACGCGCTGGTACCGGGGACCCGCGCGCTCTATCTCAATTCACCCAACAACCCGACCGGCTGGACCGTCGCTCGCGACGAGCAGCGCGCGATCCTCGAGCACTGCCGGCGCCACGGCATCTGGATCTTCGCCGACGACGCCTACGAGCGGCTGTACTTCGGCGAAGGCGGCGTTGCACCGTCGTTCCTGAACCTGATGGAGGATGAGGACCGGGTCATCAGCGCGAACACCTTCTCCAAGTCCTGGAGGATGACCGGCTGGCGCCTGGGCTGGCTGGCGGTGCCGGCCGGCCTCGTTGCGGACCTCGGCAAGCTGATCGAGTACAACACCTCGTGCGCGCCTGTGTTTGTGCAGCGCGCCGGCATTGCCGCCCTGAAGCAGGGGGAGGCGGTGATTCAAGAAAGCTTGCAGCGCTACCGCAGGGCGAGGGATTTCCTGGTCGGGAAGTTGAGAACCATCCCCCGGGTGGAAGCGGCCCTTCCTGCCGGAACGATGTACGCCTTCCTCAAGATTGAAGGCGTGAGCGACAGTCTCGCCTTCTGCAAGCGCCTCGTGCGCGAGCACGGGTTGGGGCTCGCGCCCGGCGCGGCGTTCGGTCCCGAGGGCGAGGGCTATGTGCGCTGGTGCTTTGCGGCGGCCGAAGACCGGCTTGCCGAGGGCATCACCAGGCTGCGGCGCGCCCTGGGCTTTTAGCTCCGACCTAGTCCGATCTGCCTACAGAGGTTAGTCCACAGAGATCAGTACGTAATCCGGTCAGCCCAGGCCCGGGCGGGCCGCGCTGCTAATCCCCGTCACGCTGCGCCGATAACGTGGAAACCTCTATCGGAAAAGGAGAACTGAAATGACGTCGCGTAGCGCAAAACCAATCCTCGCTCTTCTGCTAGTGCTCGCACTTGGTCTCGGCTTTGCGGCCAGAACAATCGCGGCCCCTGCCGCGGGGCTGAACTGGGAGGTCCACGGGACCGGGAGTGGCGGAGTGAACTTGCTAACAGGAGGGAGTTCGAGCGGCCCGGCGATGTCGCAGTACATCGGCAACGGCATGTACTCAGTGAACCTTCTCCCCCCGGTTTTTATCTCTAACAACGGGGCGGGTGGAGTCTGTGACGTCGTCACCGGATCGGGTTCGGTGACCGCGGCCAATGGGGATACGATCTCCTTCGCCACTGTGGGCATGCTCTGCAATGAGTCCGACGCTTTCTCGGCTTTTCACTACAACGGAACCTACCGCATCACGGCGGGAAGCGGCCGGTTCGCTGGCGTCGCCGGGGGAGGAAGCCTGACGGTCACATTCGGCTCGACGAACTTCATCAAGATCGACGGGACGATCACCGGTATTTAGTTCCGTCTGACTGGCGGAGCTGCCGCGTCATAGACTGCCCGCCGCCTTCAGCGCGCGCAGCGCGCCGCGAAAGGCGTCCAATGTCTGCGACAGCTCGCGCCCGCCGTGCACCGCCGACACGAATCCTCCCGGCCCGCCGGCGATGTCGACCCCGTGCGCGAGAAGCGCGACGCGCAGCCGGTTGTTGAGCTGCGGGTCGCGCGCGCCCTTGAGGCCCTTGAAGCCGAGCTTGAGCGGATCGAAGTTCGCTGGATCGAGCGGCAGCCGGGTCGGATTGGGAAAGATCACGAACACCGACGCTTCGCCGAAGATGCCCCAGGGCACGCCTTCCTCGACCAGGATGCGGCGCAGGCCGGCGCGCAGCTCGCCCGCCGCCGCCTCGGCGCGCGCGCAGGCATCGCCCGCCTCGACCAGCGAGAGCGCGGCCACGCCCGCGGCGGCGCAGAGCGGGTTGGCGTTGAAGGTGCCCTGGTGTCCGATCTTCTCGCGCTGCGCGGCTTTCGCCGCGCCAGGGTCGAGCTGATCGAGGATGTCCTTCGCGCCCGCCACCGCGCCGCCGGGAAGGCCGCCGGCGAGGATCTTGGCTAGCACGGTGAGATCGGGAACGATGCCGTAGCGCGCCTGCGCGCCGCCGCGCGACCAGCGGAAGCCCGTGATCACCTCGTCGAACACGAGCACCACGCCGCGCTTGCGTGTCGCTTCGCGCAGCGCGGCGAGAAATCCGGACGGCAGCGGCACCTGGCCCCAGGAGGCGCCCGAAGGCTCGACGATCACCGCAGCGATGTCATTACGGGCTTGCAATAGATCAAGTACTGGACCCGCATCGTCGGCAGGCAGCAAGAGCGTTTCCCTGACGAGCGATTCCGGAATGCCGGCAGGCACCGAGCCGTCGTAGTGCGACATCCCGCCCGGCGCGACGGCGTCGTGCCAGCCGTGGAAATGGCCGACGAAGCGCATGATCCTGGTCTTGCCCGTGTACGCGCGCGCCAGCCGCAGCGCGAGCTGCGAGGCCTCGGTCCCGGAGCCGGTGAAGCGCACGCGCTCGGCCGAAGGCACGAGCCGCTGCACGAGCTCGGCCCAGCGCACCTCGAGCTCGTGCGAGGCGCCCCAGTGCGTGCCGAGCGCCGCCTGGCGCTGCACCGCTTCGACGAGCGGCGGATGCGAATGGCCGAAGAGCAGCGCGCCGTGGCCGCCGAAGTAGTCGACGTACTCGTTGCCGTCGACGTCCCACTTGCGCGCACCGGCAGCGCGCGCGACGTAGATCGGATAGGGGGAAGTCGCGCGCGAATCGTGCGTGAGGCCCGCCGGCAAGGCGCGGCACGCCTGCGCATAGAGGGCGGCGGAACCCGGCGTGCGGGCGCGGTACAGGTCTTCGATCATGCGGTGTACTATGTTTCGCCAGGAGGAGACCCAATGCTAACCCGTACGCTCGGCGCAATCGCGGTCGGATTGTCTTTTAGCGTTTGTGCCCAGGACCTGCCGAAAACGCAGTTCAAGGTGATCGGGCTCAACAGTCCCACCGTCGCCTCGATCGTCGACGAGGTGCCGTTCTGGCGCGAGACATTGCCGAAGGCCTCGAACGGCGCGATCAGCGCTGACATCACTCCGCTCGACCAGATGGGAATCGACGACAAGACCATGCTGCGCCTGCTGCGCCTGGGGGTGATGGATTTCGCCGGCATGGACATCTCCAAGATGGCGGGCGACGATCCGCGCTTCGAGGGCTGCGACCTCGCCGGCATCACCCTTGATGCGGACAAGGCGCGTGCAGGGTGCGAAGCGTACCGCTCCGTGATCGACCGCCAGATGCAGAAGAACTGGAACGCAAGACTGCTCGCCTTCGGGGGCAACCCGCCGCAGGTGTTCTGGTGCCGCGGCCTGCTCGGCGGCCTGAGCGACCTCAAGGGCAAGAAGGTGCGCGTGTTCAACAACACCATGCGCGACTTCCTGGGCGGCATCGGCGCGACCGCGGTCAGCATGGCGTTCGCCGAGGTCGTTCCTGCGCTCAACAACGGCGTCGTCGACTGCGGCGTCACCGGCAGCCTGTCGGGCAACACGGCGGGCTGGCCCGAGGTGACGAAGTCGCTTTACCCGATGTCGCTCGGCTGGAGCATCAACGTGATGGCGGTGAACCTGGCGAGCTGGAACCGCCTCGACAAGCGCGTGCAGAACTTCCTCCTCGAGCAGGTGCAGGCCTACGAGAACAAGATGTGGACCACGCTCAAGAAAGCGACCGCCGAGGCCGACAACTGCAATACCGGCAGGCAGCCCTGCACCATGGGCAAGCTCGCCCACATCACCATCGTTCCGGTGAAGCCGGCCGAAGCCGAGACGCACAAGAAACTGGTCGAGGGCGCGGTGCTCGCCGGCTGGGCGAAGCGCTGCGGTGGCGAATGCGCCGCCGAGTGGAACAACACCGTCGGCAAGACGCTCGGCCTCAGAGCGCCAACGAACTGATTGCCTTCGCGCAGCGCCTGACGCGCTTCGGGCTGTGGTTCGGCGGCGCGCTGATACTGGCCGCCGCCGTGCTGATCGGCGTCGACGTCACGCTGCGCAAGTTCTTCAACGCCTCGATCGGCGGCGCCGACGAGCTCGCCGGCTACGCGCTCGCCCTCGGCACCGCGTGGTCGCTCGGCGCGGCGCTGCTCGACCGCGCTCACATCCGCATCGATTCGCTCTATGTGCTGCTGCCGCGCTGGCTGCGTCTGTCCCTGGATTTCGCCGGACTCGCGCTGTTCATCGCGTTCTTCGGCCTGATCGCGTGGCACGGCTGGAGCGTGGTGCAGCAGTCCTGGATGTCGGGATCGCGCAGCCAGTCGGCGCTCGCCACGCCGACCGTGATCCCGCAGTCGCTGTGGCTTCTGGGCCTCGCGCTGTTCTTCGTCGTCGGCTTCGCGCTTCTTGCCCATGCGGCGATTCTCATTGCGCGCGGCAACGCCTCGGCAGCCGAGCACGCCATCAGTACCCGCTCTGCCGCTGAAGAGGTGCAGGAAGAGATTCGAGAGCTATGGTCTGGACCGCGCTCGGGATCCTGATCGTTCTTCTCGCGCTGGCGGTCCCCGTCGCCGCGGGCCTCGGCTTCCTCGGCATCGCACTCTCGGAAATCTACTCGCGGCTGCCGCTCACGCTCGCGATCGGGGAGGTGGCCTGGGCGACGTCGAACAACTTCCTGCTCGTCGCCATTCCGTTCTTCGTGCTGCTCGGCGAGATCCTGCTGCGCTCGGGCATGGCCGAGCGCATGTACAACGCCCTCGTGCTGTGGGTGCCGTGGCTACCGGGCGGGCTGATGCACTCGAACATCGCTGCGTGCGCCATGTTCGCCGCCACTTCAGGTTCCAGCGTCGCCACCGCGGCGACCATCGGCACGGTGGCGATGGGCGAGATCAAGAAGCACGGCTACTCGGAGCGCCTGTTTCTCGGCACGATCGCGGCGGGCGGCACGCTCGGCATCCTGATCCCGCCGTCGATCAACATGATCGTCTACGGCGTGCTGACCGACTCCTCGATCCCCAAGCTCTACCTCGCCGGCTTCATTCCCGGGCTGGTCCTCGCCGGCCTCTTCAGCCTGACGGTGCTGCTCATCTGCCTGCTGCGGCCGGAGCTCGGCGGCCGGCGCACCAGGACGGATTGGAAGGCGCGCATCCGCGCGCTGCCCGACCTCATCCCGCCGCTCGTGATCTTCCTCGCCGTGATCGGCTCGATCTACGCCGGCCTGGCGACCGCGACCGAATCGGCGGCGCTCGGCGTGATCGCCGCCCTCGGCGTCGCCGCCTGGCACCGGCGGCTCAGCTTGCGCATGCTGCTGCAGGCATTCGAGGGCACGATGCGCACCAACGCCATGATCATGGCGATCCTGATCGCGGCCTACTTCCTCAACTTCGTGATCAGCTCGATCGGCCTCACCGGGCAGGTGAACCGGTTGGTCACCGGGCTGGGCCTGACCTCCACGGAATTGCTGCTGGCGGTGATCGTGTTCTACCTCATCCTCGGGTGTTTCATGGAGACGCTCTCCATGATGGTGGCGACGGTCCCGATCATCGCGCCGATCATGTTCAAGGCGGGCTACGACCCGATCTGGTTCGGCATCCTGATCGTGATCCTGATGGAGACGGCGATGATCACCCCGCCGGTGGGCATCAACCTGTACGTTGTGCAGGGCCTGCGCAAGCGCGGCAGGATCGACGACGTGATCATCGGCGCGGCGCCCTTCGTCGTAGCCATGCTGGTAATGATCGCGATCCTGTCGTACTGGCCCAGCCTCGCGCTGTGGCTGCCGCGCGCCGCCGCGGATTAAAAGAGTCGCCAGAAGCACCTCCGCGCTTGACTTACTGCGCCTGGCGACTGCATGATTTTGCCGTAACGTCCGTTGCGAAGTTACGAAGCGAGGCGTTCCCCGATGAATGGACGTGCCTCAATGAAGCCTGTGCATCGAAGCACCGGCGTGTGTCGGTTCGCAGCGACACTGCGCATGTGCGCCCTGCTGGTCGGCAGTGCAATCTCGCTGATCGCGCCCACACCGGCGCTATCCCAATTCGGCATCCCGGGAATTATTAAATCGTGGCATGCGATGCAGCGCGCCAACGACGCTGCTCACTTCCTCGAACAGGCGACGTTTGGTCCGTCGTTCGCCCAGGATCCGAGCGACCCGAATTATCCTGTCTCGGTCGCGCACGTGCAGGCGCTCGGGTATGAGAGCTGGCTCAACGAGCAGTTTGGGATGCCAGTCTTGTACCCCAACGATCCTGGCGTGCCCAGCGTGGGAACCAATTACGTCTCCCCGAAGGATCCGGACACCTGTCCGAACGGCGGCATCTGCTGGTCACCAACGAACCTTGACTCGACGACATGCGGCAACATCTGCAGTCGCGACAACTACACAGCGTACCCGCTGCAGGTCCAGTTCTATACCAACGCCCTGAAGGGAGCAGACCAGCTTCGACAGCGCGTGGCCTGGGCGCTCACACAGATCTTCGTCGTCTCACAAGTCGACATCCATCTCTCGAGCTGGATGACCCGGTATTTGCAGTTGTTCGACCGCAACGCCTTCGGAAATTTCCGCCAGCTGCTCTACGACATCACCCTGAACCCGGCCATGGGTCAATACCTGAACATGGCCGGCAACGTGAAGACCAATGTCAACGAGAACTACGCCCGGGAAGTCCTGCAACTGTTTTCGATCGGCCTGAACAAGCTGAATCCTGACGGCACGCTCCGGCTTGATGCCCAGGGGAGCCCGCTTCCAACCTACGGGCAGGACGAGATCACCGACTTCGCGCGCGTGTTCACCGGCTGGAATCTGGCTGCCCAGCTCGCCCCTGGCATCCCAAACTATCGCGACCCGATGGTCGTCACCTCTGAGACCCGGCACGACACCGACCCGAAGACATTGCTTGATGGCGCGGGGTTGCCTGGCGCGCAGAATGCGGCAACTGAGTTGAACGAGGCGTTGGACAACATCTTCAATCACCCGAACGTCGGCCCGTTTATCGGCACGCAACTGATCCAGCACCTGGTGACGAGCAACCCGAGCCCCGGCTACGTCGCGAGCGTCACCAGCGCGTTCAACACCGGGACCTACACGTCCGGGTCGGGGATCAGCTTCGGCTCGGGGAACCGGGGCGATATGCGCGCGGTGATCGCGGCCACCCTGCTGGATCCCGAAGCGCGCACCAGCCCTACGAGTGCAGCGCACGGCCACCTCCGCGAGCCGGTGCTTTTCATCACCAATACCTTACGCGCTCTCGGTATCACCAGGGACGCCGTGAACTACACCACCGACTTCGTCCTCGGCGAATCGTTCTTGCCCACGAACCTGGTCATGGGTCAAGACGTGTTCCGGTCGCCCACGGTGTTCAACTACTACCCGCCGGATAACCAGATGTCGTGCGCCACGCCGCCGAACTGTCCTCTCGCGCCCGAGTTCGCCCTCCAGTCAACGGCTACCGCCCTGGCCCGAATCAACTTCATCTACAACATCGTGTACCACCGGATGCCGACATCGCAACCGAACCGTCCGATAGGGACGTGGATCGATACCACGCCGTTTGAGGCAAAGGCCGCGGGCGACGCCAATGCGTTGATCGATGACCTGAATGGCCGGCTCATGCATGGTGCCATGACCGACGCCGTACGCGCGATCGTCCGCGACGCGGTGACCGCCATCCCGGACAGCGATCGGGCCGGTCTGACGGCTCGCGTCCGGGAAGCCATGTACCTGATAGCGACCGCCTCACAATATCAGGTGGAGAGATGAGCATAGCCGCTAGCCGTCGGCAATTCTTGGTCCACGCCGGTTGCGGCGCGCTCAGCGGAGCGGCGTTCCTCACGGGGTTAGGACGTTTCGGGCTGATCCAAGCGCTAGCGCAGTCCAGCGCTCCCACCGACTACAAAGCGCTGGTGTGCGTGTTCCTATTTGGCGGCAACGACGCCAACAATGTCGTCATCCCCTACACGAACTATGCGGACTACAACCGTGTCCGCGGCACTAGTAGTATCGCCATCAGTCAGGCCGACCTGCTCCTGATCAATCCGCCCAGCACCGGGGGGCTGACTTTCGGATTCCACCCAAGCTTCCGAGACGGATTCGTGTCGGGCACCGCCATGTCACCCAGCCTGAATGATCTGTGGGCTCAGCAAAAGATGGCCGCGGTGTGCAATGTGGGTCCGCTCATCCGGCCCCTCACGCGAGCCGATTACCGCGCGGGACTGGCGCGCCCCTACCAGCTGTTCTCGCACGCCGACCAGCAAAATCTCTGGCAAACTTCGTATGCCAGCCTTCCCCGCCAGACTGGTTGGGGTGGCCTCGTGGCGGACAGGACCGAGGGCATCAGCGGGACGGGGCAGTTTCCGGTGATCGCGTCGATGTCGGGCGTGACCATTTTCAGCACCGGGCAAAACGCCCGGCCGCTCGTTCTCGCCCCAGCCCCCACCGCTCTGAATGCCACGCTCAAGCTGCTCAAGACGGATGACCGCGATGCGTTGCTGCGAGCTCTCACTGCGGACGGCGATGCCGCGATGCCGGCGCTCATCCAAGGCGCCGCGCAGATCACGTCGCAAGCGCTCGCCGCGAGCAATTTGCTCACCGACGACCCGGTGGTCAGGACGTTCCCGAACACTTCGCTCGGTAACCAGCTCAAGCAGGTGGCCAAGCTCATCAGCAAGGCGCCGCAGCTTGGCCTCACTCGCCAGATATTCTTCACTTCGTTGGGCGGCTTCGACACCCACACCAACCAAGGCAACATCGCCGGGCAACAAGCCAACCTCTTGCGGCAAGTCAGCCAAGCCGTTGGGACCTTCTACAACGCGATGGTCGACCTCGGCGTCTCGAACAAGGTCACGACATTCACCGCTTCCGACTTCAGTCGGACATTTGTCCCAGGAGGCGGGGGGACCGGCACGGACCATGCGTGGGGCGCCCATCAGTTCGTCATCGGCGATGCCGTTCGGGGCGGCGATTTCTACGGCACCTACCCCGACCTGACGCTCGCGGGCGGGGTGGATACCGACTCCGGATCCGGGGCTCGGGGGCGGTGGATTCCGACGACCTCGGTGGATCAGTACGCCGCCACGCTCGCCGACTGGTACGGCCTGGCGATCAGCGACCGCGCGCTGGTGTTTCCAAACCTCGCACAGTTCTCGCCGGCAGTCCTCCCGTTCATGCGCGCGCCGGCGCTGGCGATCGCGTCCACCAGCAGCTGATAGCGCCGATGCGGTTCTGCGTGTCTGGCCGCGAGGCTTCGGGCACCATGCCTCTCGTCCGTACGTTCTCGCTCGCTCGCCTTGCGCTCGCCGCCACGTTCCTCGCGACCCCTGGCGTGCTGCTAGCCGGGGTATGGGACAGCACCTACGCCCAGGCGCCGTTGAGCCTTGAGCCCAACCAAGGACAGACTGATCCGGTTGTCGACTTCATCGCTCGAGGACGCGGCTACAGCGTGTTCCTCACCGCGACGGGGCTCGTGCTCAGCTTGCAGACGAAATCGACACCGGCGCCGCCAACTGTCCTGCGTGTCGAGCTCGCCGGCGCGACAGCGAGCCACGCGGAAGGGCTCGACGAGCAGGCGGGGAAGAGCCACTACTTCCTCGGAAATGATCCCGCGAAATGGCGAACGAACATTCCACACTTTGCGCGGGTCAAGTATCCCGGTGTCTACCCCGGGATCGACCTCGTGTGGTACGGCAACCACGGCCGCCTGGAATACGACTTCCAGCTGGCAGCCGGCGCCGACCCCCGCCGGATCGAGTTTGTTTTCGAAGGTTCGGACAAGATACGCATCGAGCCCGGCGGCGACTTGGTGGTCCGCGTCGCTGATCACGAGTTCCACCACCTGCGCCCGGTCGTCTACCAACAAACGGAAGTTGGCCGGCGCTTCATCTCGGGTCGGTATGTGCGGCGAGCCGAACGCGCGGTGGGGTTCGAGGTTTCGGGCTACGATCCCCGCAAGCCCATCGTGATCGACCCGGTGCTGGCGTTCTCGACCTTCCTCGGCGGCGACGGCCAGGACAGCGGCCATGCGGTTGCGCTCGATGCCGGCGGTAACGCGTACGTGACCAGCGCAACCACTTCGCTCGATTTCCCCACCCGGAATCCCTACCAGGGCGCGAACGCCGGCGCTTCCGATGTGTCCATCACCAAGCTCGATCCGACCGGGACGATCATGCTGTACTCGACCTACCTGGGCGGGAGCGGCACCGAGAATGACTTCCGCGCCGGCGTCAACGCCTCGGGCATCGCGGTCGACGCGGCGGGCAATGCGTACGTGACCGGACGCACCGCGTCACCGGACTTCCCGGTCGTGAACGCGCTACAGGCGAGCTTCCGCGGCGGGGACTACGATGCTTTCGTCGCGAAGCTGAGCCCTGATGGCGGCGCCCTGCTGTACTCCACCTACTTAGGGGGCGCAGCGAGCGATTCCGGAAATGGCATCGCGAGCGACCCGGCTGGCAATGTCTACGTGGTCGGGGGCACGCGATCTGACGACTATCCGATTACGGCGGGGGCGTTCCAACAATTTCCCGGTGGACAGCTCGACGCCTACGTAACAAAAATCAATCCCACCCAGTCAGGCGCCGCTTCCTTGGTCTATTCCACCTACCTTGGCGGCCTGGGCATCGACCGCGGGACCAGTGTGGTGGTCGATTCCGCCGGCAACGCCTACGTCACCGGTCGCACCGAATCGCCCGATTTCCCCACGCAGAATCCCTTCCAGTCTGTCTATGGAGGGGGCGCTGACGCATTTGTCGCGAAGTTGAACGCAAGCGGCACGGCGCTCGCCTATTCGACCTTCTTGGGAGGCAGCGGTCTCGATGTCGGCAACGGCATCGCGCTCGACTCGGCCGGCAATGTCTATGTAACGGGGGAGACCGCCTCGGGGACTTTCCCGACCCAGAACGCCTTCCAGGCCAGCCACGGCGGCAGCTCGGACGCCTTCGTGGTGGGGTTGAATGCCAGCGGATCCGCGCTCGTGTACGGTACGTACCTTGGCGGCGCCGGTAGCGACCGCGGAAACAGTCTTGCCGTCGACCCCACAGGAAAGATCTACGTGGTCGGCGACACCACGTCCGTCAACTTCCCGCTGCTGAGCGCCTTGCAAGGGCAAAATGCCGGCGGGAAGGATGCCTTCGTCGCCGAGCTCGATCCCGGACAGGCGGGGGCCGCGTCGCTCGTCTACTCTTCTTATCTCGGGGGCGCCGGCGACGACGCCGGGCTCGGCATCACCGTGGATTCGTCCGGCGAGGCTTGGATCACGGGCGAGACCGGTTCGGCGGACTGGCCCACCGCGAATCCCTTGCAGGCGGTGTTCGGCGGGGGTCCCAGCGACGCGTTCGTGGCCAGGATCGCCAGAGGGAGCGGTTCGCCGGAATTCGTCGTGAGCGGCGACCCGTCGTCACGAACGATCATGCCGGAGAGCACCGCGACATACACGGTCACGGTGACCCCGTCCGGTGGCTTCAGGGGCAGCATCGACTTGAGCATCAGTGGCTTGCCGGCGAATTCGAGTGCCGTTTTTGCTCCGGCGACGGTGCTGATCGTCGATGCTTCGCCGCAATCTTCGACACTGACGGTGAGCACCGAGGCCTCGCTCCCGCCAGGGACGTTTCCACTGACCGTGACCGGGACTGGCGCGACGGTACAGCACACGGCGACGGTATCGCTCGTGATCAGCAACTCACGACACGGCGGATCTCGCCGTCACGAAAACCACTGCTGTCGCGACAGGGATCACGGTGACCGATGTCCTGCCGGCTGTCGTCCTCGTGTCCGCCACACCGAGTCAAGGGACCTGCAGCGGCACGACGACGATCACGCCAAAATCCCGAAGCAGTAGCTACGGGAGGTCGATGAGGATATTGCCGCCGCCGTCGAGCTCGGCTTTTGCACCGGGTGGTACCACGCAGGTCGCGTCGTACTCCTCGACGATGAGCGGGCCTGAACGCGGCCTGGCGAGGTCGGAGCGCCGCATCACCGGGGTCTCGATCCAGGAACCGAAATAGGCGGGGCGCGGCGGCGGCGGCGCGGGCTCGGCGCGGCTCGGCCGCACGCGCGCGGGAACGCTCGCCCCTTCGCGCAGGCCCTGGCCGACGATCTGGATCGAGACCAGCTCGACCGGCTCGTCGGCGCCGGCGCGATGGCCGTAGGTCTTCTCGTGCTCGCGGCCGAAGGCTTCCTCCAGATACGCGAGATCGATCGGACCGTCGGGCAGCGGCACGCTGAGCTCGTAAGTCTGCCCCTGGTAGTGCAACGTCGCCGAGCGCCGAACGCGCGCCTTCTTCTCAGCGAATCCCTCGCTGGCAAGCTGCTCGAGTGCTTTTTGGGATAGTTCATCCCACGCACGCTCGAGCTCATGGGAATCTGCCTTGCGCAAGAGCCGCCGGAACGTGCGTGCGTAATGGTGCTCGACGCCGGCGTAGAGCAGCCCGAACGAGGAGAACAGGCCCGCCGAGGGCGGCACGACGATGCGTTTCATGCCGAGCGCCTGCGCCATGCCGCAGGCGAACACCGGGCCGTTGCCGCCGAAAGCGAACAGCGCGAACTCGCGCGGATCGCGGCCGCGCTCGCTCGACACCGCCTTGATCGCGCGGATCATGTTCGATGCGGCGATGAGATGCGCGCCGTGCGCCGCGCGTTCCATCGACATGCCGAGAGGTTTAACTATTTTTTTAGTAAACACGTCGCGTGCTTTGGCGGCATTGAGCTTGAGCGCGCCGCCGACGAGATGCGCCGGGTTGATGTAGCCGAGGAGCAGGTTGGCGTCGGTGAGCGTCGGCGTCTCGCCGCCCTTGTCGTAGCACACCGGGCCGGGCGCTGCGCCGGCGCTTTCCGGGCCGACCTGCAGCGCGCCGGCGGCATCGATCCATACGAGCGAGCCGCCGCCGGCGCCGACCTCGGCGAGGTCGATCGCCGGCACCTTCAGCGTGTAGCCCGCGCCGGTGAGGAGCCGCGAGCCGATCATGATGCCGGCGCCGACCGAGTATTCGTGGGCGCGCGCCACCTCGCCGTCCTCGACCATCGCCGCTTTCGCCGTCGTGCCGCCCATGTCGAAGCTGATGATCCTGGGCATGCGCCTGGCGCGCGCGAGGGCCTGAGCACCGACCACCCCGCCGGCGGGCCCCGACTCGATGATGTGGATCGGCCGCTCGGCCGCCGCCGCGTCGGTGGTGAGCCCGCCGTTCGACTGCATGAGGAGCAGGCGCGCGCGCACGCCGGCGTCGTCGAGGCCCTTGCGCAGCGCCCTGAGGTAGCGCGCGACGATGGGCGTCACGTAGGCGTTCACCACCGTAGTCGAGGTGCGCTCGTACTCCTTGATCTCGGGCAGCACTTCGCACGAGATGGAGCAGGGCAGCGCTGGCGCTTTTCTTCGAATAATGTCCTTGAGTAACACTTCGTGCGCCGGATTGGTGAACGAGTGCAGCAGGCATACCGCGATCGACTCGATTCTCTCCGCAAGCAGCGCATCGACCGCGCGCTCGGCATCGCGCGGATCGAGCGCGCGCTCGACCACGCCCGCCGCGTTGACGCGCTCGTCCACGACCTGGCGCAGGTAGCGCTCGACCAGCGGCGCGGGCTTGGTCCATGTCAGGTCGTACATGCGCGGCATGCGCAGCGTGCGGATCTCGAGCACGTCGCGAAACCCCCGCGTAGTGATCAGCCCGGTACGCGCGCCCTTGTGCTCGAGAATGGCGTTCGAGGCCACCGTCGTGCCGTGGCGGATCTCCTCGATCGCGTCACCGCGCAGGCCGGTCTCGCGGAACACCTCGGCGAGGCCCTCGACGATCGCCTGCGCGTAGTTCTCCGCGCTGGAGGAGATTTTCTTGCTGTGGATCGTGCCGTCGGAGCCGAGCAGCACGATGTCGGTGAAGGTGCCGCCGACGTCGACACCGACGCGGTAGCTCGTCACTAGGCCGCTTTTCTGGTCTTCGGCAGCGGATCTTCGCGTTGCACGGCCGGCACCTCGCGCCAGCCGCGCGCGGCGCGGATTTCCGCCCGACGCTTTGCCGTCGCTTTCATATCGGCCTGGTTTTCAATGACGACAACGCCGTAATCCGCTTCAGCCTGCCTCACAGACAGAAGCTCGTTTCTCACATCCTTCAATACGGCAGCGGGGTCGCGCTCGAGCGGGTCGCCCCAGCCGCCGGCGCCGGCGAGGACGTGGCGGAACACGTCCCCTTTCTTGATGGTCATGGTGAACTTGCTCGGCAGCGCGCGGTTCTCGCCGTCCGGATTGAGATAGTTCTCCGACGGCCCGCCGGGGCTGCCGCCGTAGAGGCCGAACGGCCGGTGCGTGCGCCGGTCGGAGCGCACCTGCAGCACGCCTTCCTCCTCGAGGAAGCGGTAGTCGCGGCGGAACGGCACGCCGCCGCGGTACTTGCCCGCGCCCGCCTTGTCGGGCACGAACTCGTAGGCGAGGAACTGCATCGGCTGCTCGGTCTCGGTGACCTCGACCGAGTGCGAGGCCATGTTGGCGAACATGTGCGAGTTGCCGTCGAGGCCGTCAGCCCACGGCCGCGCCCCCCACGCGCCGCAGGTGAAGTCGACGTAGATGAAGGGCTTGCGTTCGGCATCGTAGCCGCCGATCGATACCCCGGTGTTGCCGCCGTCGCCCGCGGCCTTGACGCGCTCGGGCAGCATCATCGCGAGCGCGCCGAACATGCAATCGGTCATGCGAAAGCCGGTGAGGCCGCGCGCGGCGCAGGCGGCGGGAAGCACGCCGTTGCCCACCGTGCCCGGCGGGCAGATCACCTCGATCGCGCGGAACACGCCCTCGTTGTTCGGGATGCCCTGCGGCAGCACCGAGCGCACGCCGGTGTAGGAGGCGGCCTTGGTGAAGGAAAGCGTGTTGTTGATCGCGCCTTTCACCTGCGGATGGGTGCCGGTCCAGTCGACCACCATGTGGCCGCCTCGCTTGCGCAGGGTCACGAACAGCCGGATCGGCTTGCCGTAGTCGACGCCGTCGTCGTCGATCCAGTCCTCGAAGCTCCACTCGCCGTCGGGCAGCTTCTCGAGCGCCGCGCGCGTCAGGCGCTCGGCGTAGTCGATCGTCTCGCGCATGTAGAGCGTGGTCTGCCCGGCTCCGTACTTCGCCACCAGCTCGGCGAACTGCTTCTCGGCGATGTGGCAGGCGGCGAGCTGCGCGCGCAGGTCGCCGAACACCTTCACCGGCAGGCGCACGTTTTTCTCGATGAAGGTCATGAGCGTCTTGTTCAGCACGCCGGCCTCGTACATCTTGAGCGGCGCGATGCGCAGGCCCTCGGCGTAGATCTCGGTCGAGTCGGAGGCGTTGGAGCCCGCGACGCGGCCGCCGACGTCGGTGTGGTGGCACACGGTGCAGGCGAAGGCGAGGCGCTCGCCCTCATGGTAGAGCGGCTTGAACACGAAGATGTCCGGCAGGTGCATGCCGCCGTCGAACGGGTCGTTCATGATGAACACGTCGCCGGGCCGGATGTCGTCTTGGTAGTGGCGCATGATCGAGGCCATCGCCGTGGGCACCGAGCCGAGGTGCCCGGGCAGCGTGAGTCCCTGCGCCACCAGCTTGCCTTCGGCGTCGGCGAACCCGGTCGAGTAGTCCATGTTGTCCTTCAGCACGCCGGAATAGGTGGTGCGAAAGACGGTGAGCGCCATCTCGTCCGCGATCGAGAAGATGGCGTTCTTGAACAGCTCGAATTCGATCGGATCCATGCCTTATTATCCTTGGATGTCGAAGGATATCTATACCCCCTCGGTGAGCGTTGCGGATGGGACGCACGGACGGGCAAAATGCGCGCTTCCAGGAGTCATAAAGGAGCGGATGATGGCACGCAACACCAGGAAACCGGCGGCGCGAAGGCAACGCCCCTCCACTCGCGCGCGGCCGCAGCGCCGCCTGATCGTGCTGGTCGCCACGCGCAAGGGCGCATGGCTGTATCACGGCGATGCGGCGCGCAAAACCTGGCGAGCCGACGGGCCGCACTTTCTCGGCCACGTCATCAGCCACGCGGTGCTCGACCCGCGCGACGGGCGGACGCTGCTCGCGGCGGCGAAGACCGGCCACCTCGGCCCGACCGTGTTTCGCTCCACCGACCTGGGGCGCACCTGGAAGGAAGCCGCGCAGCCGCCGGCGTTCGCCAAAACCGCGGACGGCAAGGAAGGCCGCGCGGTCGATCACACGTTCTGGCTCGCCCCGGGACGCGCAGCGGAGCGGGACGTCTGGTACGCGGGGACCTCGCCCCAAGGACTGTTCCGCTCCGGTGACGGCGGGGTCACGTGGAAACCGTTCTCCTCGCTCAACGACGATCCGCAGTTCCGGGAATGGATGGGCACGGTGCAGGACGGCACGCCGGACGGGCCGAAGCTGCACTCGATCATCGTCGACCCGCGCGATTCCACGCATCTCTATGTCGCGATGTCGGGGGGCGGCGTGCACGAGTCGGTCGACGGCGGCCGGACATGGAAGACGCTCCTGAAGGGGCTCGAGGTCGTCGAGGGGTTCGACGCGTCCAAGCCCAGCTTCCACGACCCGCATTGCATCCGGATTTGCCCGAGCAACCCGGACCGCCTGTATCAACAGAACCATTGCGGCATCTACCGGCTCGACCGGCCGTCGGACACCTGGGAGCGCATCGGCAAGAGCATGCCGGAGCGCGTGGGTGACATCGGCTTCCCGATGGTGGTGCACCCGCGCGATGCGGACACCGCCTGGGTGTTCCCGATGAGCGGCACCACCGTCTGGCCGCGCACGAGCCCGGAAGGCATGCCCGCGGTCTACGCGACGCGCAACGGCGGAAAGACATGGCAACGTCTTGACGCCGGGCTGCCCGCTACGCAGGCGTGGTGGACGGTGAAGCGCCAGGCGATGACGGCGGACGCGTCGGATCCGGTGGGCCTCTACTTCGGCACGACCAGCGGCGAGCTGTGGATGAGCCGCGACGAAGGCCGCCGGTGGGCCTGCATCGCGCGGCACCTGCCGGAGATCTACGCCGTGGAAGCGGCCGAACTGTCGTAGATGAAGGTGCTCGTCCCCAGCGCCCTGCGCTCGTACACCGATCGCGGCGAGACCGAGGCAAGCGGCCCGACACTTGCCGGGGTCCTCGCCGACCTGGAGCGCCAGTACCCGGGAATCCGTTTCCGCATGATCGACGAGCAGGACAGGATACGGCGCCACATCCGCATCTTCGTCAACGGCGAGCAGGTGCGCGACCTGTCACAGCCGCTGAACGCGAGCGACGAGGTGATCATCCTTCAGGCGTTGAGCGGCGGCTGAGTCGCTCGAGGCGCCGACGACCGGCTCCTCGTGCTAATCGTCATCCCGCGATTTCACTTGAGTGCATTGGCTGCTGTCACGCGCTCGCTCGGCCCCTAGGCCAAAGCGTTCCCGGGTGCGGGATGTGGCCCCCACCACGAACAAAGCGGGCTTCCCCTCCTTGGAAAACTGCACTGTTGCAGACATGGCCTGGCCGGTCGCAGATATATCCTGGTCGTTTTTCGGCGGAATGACGCCCTCGGGCCAAATGTGGTTGGTCCCGATGTAGTAGCTAGCGCCCGGCGGAACGACGGTTATGTTCAAGCCAGGGGTGAAATCCGTGTTTAAAATTGCGCAAGCTGATTACAGTGTTCCGCAACTCGGTGCCTTGCGCGCGGATGAAATGGACGGCGCCACAGACGACAGTACCGCCCGCGGCGAAGGAATAGGCAGGCACGAGCGCGAGACTGCTGAGACACCACGCGGCTACTCGTTTCATGGCTGATGTTCCCCTCTAGCATTTGGTTAAACACCCCAGGGTTGCCGAAATCAGTACAGTTTCAGACTTGTTGATTACTTCGAACATGGTGATCTTCGCCGGCCGCAAAGGCAATCCCCTGATTATGGGAACGACCATAGACTTTCCTGAAACCACCCCTGCGTGCGCGCATCCCGGGCCGCGACCGCGAGGACTAGCGATAGCTGCAACGATAAATGGGGTCTGACCCCATTATATTTCGTACTTCCCCCGCTCCATCATGGCCGCCAGTTCCGTCGCGCGTTTTCCGACCTGGCTCGCCCAGCGGCTGCTGAGCATCTCGCGCGCCGCATTCTCCCAGTCTCCGGCTCTTATCGAGGCGATGGTCTTGTTGAATCGACGGAAACCGGGCAGCCCCAGGTTGAACACCATATCCAGGACGACATCCTTGCGCACCGGGTCGAGGCCCGGAAACCACGGGAACGCGCGCGTCACGTCACGTCGCACCGTGGCGATGTCGTTGTCGAGAAGCATCAATGCCTCGGCGCGCGTGATCCCCGCGTCATCCAGATTCCGGCCAACTCCTATCGTGAGCTTGCGCTTGGCGTCGCGGTAAGGCTTCAGCCGCAATCCTTCATGTCGAATGAGCATCGCGCGGAGACGGCTCACCTCGCCTTCACCGTGCCGATGATCTCCACCCGCACGCGATACCCGTCGAGCTGCGCGGGGAGGCTTGCCTGGGTCTCGGGGCGCGCACGGTCGAGGCCGATGACGATCACCTCGCGGCCATCGGCATCGCGGCCGATGCCCACCGACACCACGCCCGACAAGGCGAGAAAGCGCGGGGCGTGTTTTGCCTTCACTTCCTGGATGGTGGGGGACATTGCCTTTTCCCCGGCTGAACCCGTCCACGATATCAGCAGCGCCAGGGCAGCGGCAACCGCGCGCTTCACAAAGTGAGCCTCAGCTCGGAAAACACGTGCTCGATGCGATTGATGATCGTGCTGTTCTCGCTGCCCGCGAACAGCAATCCGACCAGGCGATTGTTGCTGTCCAGCACGGCCGACCCGCTGTCGCCGCCCTGGCTCATGGCGCCGGCCATCAGCTGATCGCTGAAGCGCGCAAGGCGCCCCGGCCCGTATTGCACGTTGGCGGACACGTCCACCTGCGTGATCTCGCCTGTCGTCAGGCCGGTCGTACGTCCGCTTTTCTTGATCGCCAGGCCCAGGCTGCCGCTTCCCAGGCCCGCGATGCTGCCGATTTCGAGGATCTCGCCCTTCACCTGGGCCGGCTGCAGGGGCCTGGCGATCGCCGCATCCACGCGATTATCGATAGCTTGCAGGTTGACGCTGCGATAGCGCGTCTTGCTTCCGATCGACCAGCACGCGGCGTTCAGCACGGCAACGACGCCGCTCGCGAAGCGGCATTCACTGGGCTGCTCGACAAAGCTGACCCGGACGAAGTCTTCCAGCTCCGCGAGCTGGTCGTCGGGAAACCTGCCGCCGTCGTGCGGCCCCGGCTGCAGAATCGCGTCGCCCCGCTGCGCATCGTTGCTGTTCGCCAGCACGTGGTTATTGGACAGCACGAAGACCTGCCCCTGTCTTCTCACCAGGCATCCCAGGGTGCCTGCGGTGATGGCGCGGTGCCCGATGCTGACGCCGCCGGGGGCCGGCCGGAACCGGGCGGTCCGGGCCTGCAGCGCACGGATCACGCCGGTGGCCACTACGTCGGTGGGGATGCCATCGATCGCGGGCGGCACCTGGTCGCGCGGTCGCAGCTGATTCAGGGCGACTTTTCGCGTGACGGAGCAAACGATCGACAAGGCGTTGGTCTTCACTCCCCGCGTGATCTTGTATCCCACGCCCGTTGCAACCACGTGAGCTTGGGGCAATAGCCTGTCCCGACTCGTCGCCAGTGCTGCTCGTACCGTCTCGACATCGTGCGCCATGCGGTTTCTCCTGATTTTGTCGCTTCACCACACAATGGCGACCAGTGCTGTCGCCAGTTGCAGCAAGCCGGTGAAGAAAGCAAGGACTGCAGTCGCTTCCGCCCACGGAAAATTTCTGGCCTTGGCGACCGTTTCCTGGAAAATCGGGGTCTTCCTGGGAGGCGAAAAGAAATGGTACGAGCGGGTCAACGCCGGCATGACGCCGGCAACGAACAGTGCCAGGGACGCGTAAAGATAGATTGTCCTTCGGCCCGTGAGCCAGACCGCAAACACCGCCATCGCCAGCGCCAGCAGCACGTTCTGGAAGATGTCGAGCAGGCCGTACGCTTTTCGAAGTCTTGCGTTGAACCCCTTGGAGGAGATTCCAAGCTCGCTCAGCAGAACGCGCGTATCCTCGAATACGCTCTTGCCCCAGCTGGTCTCGATATCGGAAACGCTCAGCAGGATCTGGCCGCTGCGAAATTCGACGTGAAGCTCGCACTTGCGATGATCCGTCGACGCGAGCAGAAGCTCCACGCGGACGTTTTCCAGCTCGGCCAGGGAATGCGGATCGGTGACCTTCCAGCACTCCGGTCCTTCCAGTTCCGTGCTCTTCCCGGCGCTGATCGCCCGCGCCTTGATCTTTCTAGAGGTGGTGGGGAGTCCCGGCTTGAAGTCGACGAGCGCTTCTACAAGGGCCTTGAGGACTGCCTTGGAGATGGTACGAGGCGTGTACGCCTCTCGGCACTGGGTCCGGACGTTGGGCATTTGAGAAAAACATTCTCCGTCGCGTCCTCCCCGACAGCGTGGTAATTTGAACTCCCCTGTGGTGCGTCGCGCTCACTGCGCGTATCTTGGTACTATTGTTTTCCCTATGCAAGGCAGCGGAAACATTTGCTTACGGATTAAAAAAATTCCGGGTCAAAAATTTATCGTTTTGATGGATTTGGTCGCCGCATAACGACAGCCTTGTTCCGTATTTCTCAATTTAGTCGATCTGTGACGATCGCGGCCGCATTGGCCATCGCGCTGACGGTGCGCGGTACCGCGGCGCTCGCTGCCGACGGTGGAGGGAGACCGGAACCTGAGTTGCAGCGGGTTGCGCTCGGCACCGGCGGCGCCGTGGCGACGACCCATCCGGCGGCTACCCGCGCCGGCATCGAGATCCTCAGGCGCGGCGGCAACGCGGTCGACGCGGCCGTCGCCGCCGCGGCTGTTTCGGGCCTGACCAACCCGGGCAATAACGGCCCCGGCGGCCTGAGTTACATGACGATCTACCTCAGCCACCAGCAGCGCGCGGTGGCGATCGGCGACCGCGCGCCCGCTCCGGCGGCCTTCGGGCCGGACGACCGGAAAGGGCTCGTGGGGACGGGCGCGCTTTCAGTCGGTGTCCCCACCGCAGTGATGGTCTGGGAGCGGGCGCTGGAGCGCTATGGGACGATCTCGCTGCGCAGAGCGCTGCAGCCGGCGATCACAGTAGGCCGTAAGGGGTTCGTGGTCCTTAGCGCGTTCCCCAGGGCAGATCGCCTCAAGGCGTTCACCTCGAGCCGCGAGCTGTACTTCGACGAGAACCTCGAGCCCTATCCCGTCGGCTCCCTCTTTCGCAACCCCGATCTGGCGCGGACGTACGAGCTGATCGCCAAGGGAGGCGCCGCCGCCTTCTACCGCGGGCCGATCGCGCGGGCGATCGTGGACAGCATTCAGAACCCGCCGCTCGCCGCGGACGCTCGCCAGTACGCGGCCGAGGCCGCGCTGCGCCCCGGCAAGATGGCGCTCGCCGACCTCGCGGCTTACCAGCTGCCCGCCATTTCCCCGACCAGGGTGCGCTATCGCGGCTACGACATCTACTCGACTCCCCCGCCCGAGAGCGGCGGCTCGACGGTGAGCGAGGCGCTCAACATCCTCGAGGGCTTCGACCTCCCGGGCTCCGACCGGGCGCTCGCCCTGCACCGCTTGATCGAGGCCTCCAAGCTTGCCTTCGCCGATCGGGCTCGCTACGTCGGCGACCCGCGCTTCGTCGACGTCCCCCTCGAAGAACTGCTCTCGCAGGGCTACGCCGACAAGCGCCGCTGCCTCATCGGCGACACCGCCATGAAGGCTCCGGTGGCCCCCGGCGATCCCACCCCGCCGTACGACACGACCTGCCCGGCCAGCGGATCGGGCCAAGTGGAAGTCGAACATGTGAGCTCCACCGACCACGTGTCGGTCGTCGACCGGTGGGGCAACGCGGTCAGCTTCACGAGCACGAACGTGAGCAGCAGCGGGGTGGTGGTGCCCGGTTACGGGTTCTTCCTCAACAACGAGATGACCAACTTCAATCCGCAGCCGTTGTTCGAGGGCGACCCCAACCTCGCCGAGACCGGGAAGCGCCCGCGCGGCAACATGGCGCCGACGCTCGTGGTCCGCGACGGGCACCCCGTGCTCTCGATCGGGGTGGCGGGCGGGCAGACGATTCAGACGACCGTGCTGGGCATCCTGGTCAACCATCTTGACTTCGGCATGCCGCTCCCCGAGGCGCTCGCCGCGGCGCGCGCGTCACAACAGAACACGGCGAGCACGCCGGCTGAGCCGGGGTTCCTCGACCGGTACGGCGGCGAGCTGAGCGCTCGCTTCGGTCAGCGCTTCAGCAGTACCGGGGAGATCGGCGTGGCGCAGGGCATCTCCATCCTCCCCGATGGGCGGTTTGTGGCCGTGGCCGACGCGCGTGGCGGGGGTGGCGATGCACGGGTGGTCGTGCCCGCCGAATGAGCGGGCCGCCTGTTCCGCGAGGTGAACCAGGCCTCGACGCCGGGATCCGGCTCGTCGAGGCCCAGGGGATGCTGCGAACTAGTTGGTCAGGGCGGCGCCGACGCGCTTCGTCGCGCCGAGGCTGGCCTGCGACTTGTCGAGAACCGAGATCTCGCCGGCGAGCTCCGCGCCTTCCTCGATCTTGATCTTGGCGTAGCGGATCTTGCCCGAGACCTTGCCGGTGCCGTGGATGGTGAGCTGCTTGCGCACCGTCAGCTCGCCTTCGAAGCGGCCGTTGATCTCGGCGTTGTCGACCGCGATGGTGCCCTGGAACACGCCGTTCTGCGCGATCTCGAGCACGCGCGAGTCGAGCGTGGCTTCCATGCGCCCTTCGACCACCAGCGTATCGCAGTCGGAGATCTCGGCGCCTTTCATCTTGATGTCGGGGCCGACGACCAGCTTCGCTTCCTTGCGCTCTTCACCCTTATCGGTGGCGAGGGGCGAGGGTGCCACGTAGGCGGGAGGCACGGTCGCGGGAGTCGCTGGTTGGCTTGGGCGGAACAGACTGTTATCGCGCTGCTCTTCGCGCTTGCGGAAAAACCCGTCTTTCTGTAGCACGTTATTCCCCTCTGTAGTGAATGGCTGGGATAGCTTTACAACCGTATGCACGATCCATACCAGCGGTTTGCGCAGGGAGTTTTCGCTGCAAAGGCAGAAAAACGTCGGCCTGGAGCGACAGCCGCTCGGCCGAATCAGGAAAAAGCGCTGTTTGCGCTCGTTTTTTTTCTGTCGTGCTACCGCTACGCAAAGTCGCGAAGCAAACGGCCTGGACGGCGCGAGCGGTCCAGATCCCCGTCCCGCACGATGCGAACGCCGTTCACCCAGACGCCGTGAACGCCGACCGCGTCGGTGGTGAGGCGAGGGTGGCCCCCCGGCAGATCGAAGACGCGCCGGTTCGGCCCGCGGTTCACGCTCGCCGGGTCGAAGAGCAGGAGGTCGGCCTGGTAACCGGGCTTCAGCACCCCCCGTTCCTTGATGCCGAACACCGCAGCCGGCTGGCCGGTCAGCCTGCGGGCAGCGTCTTCCAGCGACAGCACGCCGAGCTCGCGCACCCAGTGCCCGAGCAGGTGCAGCCCGAAGCCGGCGTCATTGAAGAACGTAAGATGCGCGCCCGCGTCCGACAGCGACACCATGCTGGCGGGGTGGCGGAGCATGCGGCCGACCGCCTCCTCGTCGGAGTTGAGGAGCAGCGCCGTGAACACCGTGTCGAGACTCTCCTCGAGCGCCAGGTCGAGCATGAAGTCGAGCGGGTCCTTGCCCGCCTGTCCGGCCAGCTCGGCGATCGAGCGCTGCTCGAGGTCCTTGCGCGCCGACTCGACCACGCGCACCTGGCTCCACTGGCCGTTGAACAGGCGGAAGTGCGCAGGGGTCGCCAGCTCCTTACGCATTGAATTTCGAAATTTTGGATCTCGAAGAACGTTTCGAAAAGCTTCGTCTTTCTTCCCGAGAGCGGGCTTCCAGGATTCCAACCCTTCAAACGTATAGGGCGAGTGCAGCGTGAAATCCATCGACAGCGGGCAGCAGGACATCGCGCCGACGACCTTGTGACCGCGCGCGGTAGCGTCGCGCGCGGCGTCGAGGTCCCGGAACACCGCGTCCGGATTGGTGCTGCTGTGGAGCAACGCGGCAACCACCACCGGCCGGGTCGATTGCGCCGCCAGCTCCTCGAGGAACGCCATGCGCGTGTGGCCGCCCTTGGTGAGCATGAACACGCCGCGGCCGGCATCCTTGAGCGAGACGACGAGGGCGCGCAGCTCCTTCTCGTCGGCCAGACGTGAGGGCATCGGTACACCAGCTTCGCCGTTGTGGGCGGGCGAGGTGCTGGTCGAGAAGCCGATCGCGCCGGCGCGCATCGCCTCGAGCACCAGAGCGCGCATCTCGGCGATCTCGGCATCGGTCGCGACGCGCTGCGTCGCCGCCTCGCCCATCACGTAGCTGCGCAGCGCCGAGTGCCCGACGAAGCTTGCGATGTTGAGCGCAGCTCCCCGGCGCTCGAGCATGTCGAGGTACTGCGGCACCGATTCGAACTCCCAGCGGATGCCGCTCCGCAGCACTTCGAGCGACATGCCCTCGACCTGCGTCAGGTTGCGCATCACCAGGTCCCGGTCCGCAGGACGGCACGGCGCGATGGTGAAGCCGCAGTTGCCGATGATCGCGGTGGTGACCCCGAGCGCAGGCGAGGGCGAGGCGCTCGGGTCCCAGGTGAGCTGCGCGTCGTAATGCGTGTGGTTGTCGATGATCCCAGGCATCAGCGCAAGGCCGCCGGCATCGATCGTCTCTTTTGCGCTGTCGGTAACCTCTCCGATTTCCGCAATGCGGCCATCCCTGACGCCCACGTCTCCATGCCGGGGAGAAGAACCCAAACCGTCGAGAAGCAGCGCTCCGCGGATCACGAGGTCGTGCATGGGATCAGCCAGTATACTGGCGCCTCAACGCCATGAAACGCACGCTCGCCGTCTTGGTCGTCCTTTGCGCCGCGCTGGATGTGCAGGCAGCGAAGCAAGCTGGAGGCAAGTTTGCAAGCGTCCCGTCCGCCGCCCATTCCACGGCGACGCCCGGCCGCGGCAGCTCGCGGCTCCACAGGGATCCGCGCGGCGCGCCGGAGCTGGCGCCTGGCCGCAAGGTGAGCGAGCAGGACTGCTCCAAGCCGGTCGATATCCAGGCGGGGAACCTGCGGTGCAAGTAATCGTGCGAATTGCACAGCTCGCACTGGCTCTTTGCGCGCTGATGCCGTTGATCGCTGCCGCGCACGGAAATCACAAGCAGCCCCTCGAGGCCGCTGCTTCGGCCGCCGGCGCTATAGCGGTTGCACCCTCGCACTGCCCGGACGACGGCGGACCGGGTTGTGGCGGTCACGGCTCCTCGTGCATACGTGCGGGCGAGCCGGACATGATCGACGCCGCGCCGGCGGCCTGCGCCTTGCAACAGTCATCTGTTCCATCCCTGCTGTCTCTCACCGGTGCTGTTCCGCCCCGGCCCACCCCGCTCTCACCCTTCCCGCCGCGCGCCCCTCCCGTTTCTTCCTGACGCTGGATTCCGTAGTACCGAGTTGTCTGTAAGAAGTTCCACCGTTGGGGGAACAATGAAACGGCTTTCATTGGCATTGGTTTTGTGCGCGCCGCTTGGCGCGGCGGCATCGTGTGGCTCGGCCTTTTGCATGGTCGATACGCAATGGAGCATGCAGGGCGTCAATGTCACGCCTGGCACCCGGTTCGATTTGCATTACGAGTACATCAACCAGGACCGCGTGCAGAACGGCCGAAGGCGCATCGGCGTCGGCGAAATTCCGCGCGACCACGATGAAGTGCAGACGGTGAATCGCAACTTCATCGGAACGCTGGATCACAACTTCGACGCGAACTGGGGCATCACAGCCACGCTGCCGATCGTTCGGCGCACGCACTTCCACCTCCAGAACGAGGACGACGGTACCCAGACTCCGGAACACTGGAAATTCACCGAGGTGGGCGATCTACGCCTGCTCGGTCGCTATCAATTTTCTCCGACAGAAACGCCAGAGCACACGCTTGGACAGTCCGGATTGCTGTTCGGGCTCAAGCTGCCGACGGGCAGCTTCAAGGTGCGCAACGCAGATGGCGAGCGTGCCGAACGCACGCTGCAGCCCGGCAGCGGAACGACCGACGCGCTCTTCGGCGCGTTCTTGCGTCGGGCGCTTCCATTGAAGGACCTGTCGTGGTTCGTGCAGGGCCTCGTTCAGGTTCCGTTCACTACGAAGGAGGACTATCGACCGGGGCGACGGATCAACATCGACGCCGGGATGCGATACGAGGCAACCGAGAAGCTGGGGCTGTTGCTGCAGATGAATGGACTGATAAGAGGTCGCGACGGCGGCGCGCAAGCTGAAGCCGAGGATTCGGGCGGTCGCTCGCTATTTCTGAGTCCAGGCGTCGCCTATGCGCTGACGAAGGACCTGCAGGCTTACGGCTTTCTGCAGCTGCCGCTCTACCAGTTCGTGAATGGAGTTCAGCTGGTGGCCGACCGGGCCTTGGTCGTGGGACTCAGCACGCGCTTTTGAGCAATGCCTAGGGCGATGCGAGACTATATCTGCAGCAGCACCGAGAGCCGTACGCTGCGCGGCTCGGCCGGGTGAAAGTGCTTGTCGGCCACCCCGGCAGCGGGTTCGCCTTGCAGGCGGGACGTATAGAAGTACGTGATGTCATCGACCTTGCGATCGAAGAGGTTCAGCACATCGAGGCCGATCCTCACTTGCTTGGTCACCGCGTAGCCGAGCTTTGCATTCACGAGCGTCGAGGAGCCGGAGCGCTCCGAATTGTCTTCGATGAGGGGCCGCGGTCCGAAGTAGCGCAGTCTTAGACCAGCGCTCCACGGTCCCTCCGCATACGTCAGGCCGCCAGACATCGTTCTGGTCGTTGATCCGGGAATGTGGTCTCCGACGGGCTCGTCATCCTTGAAGCGCGCCCTGGAGAGCGTCAGGTCGAAGTCCACCGTAATGTTGTGCGGAGCCTTGATGTAGCTTGCCCATTCGATGCCCTCGCGACGGCTGGGACGGCTGGGTTCAGTCGTTCCGGCATCGCCGATGAAGACGAGCTCCGAGTCGATATCGAGTCGCCACAGGGCTGCCGAGGTGTGCACGCCGTTGAACGGCGTTGCGCGAAAGCCGACCTCGCCGCCTTTCGCCCGTACAAGAGGCGTTACGCGCTCGACGCTGATCGTCGTTCCGCGCGCGTCGTTACTGTGAAAACCGTAACCGTAGTTCAGGAAATACTCGGCCTCTGACCAAGGGCCGAACACGAGCCCGAATTTCGGGCTCGCGATTGCATCGCTGGTCGTGCCGGAGTTGCCCGGATGATCGCCGTCGACGCGGAACCGATATCGGTCGCCCCGCAGTCCAGCCACGCTGCGTAACCATGGAGTCCAGGCGATCGAGTTGAGGTAAAAGAGGCTCGCGCTCGTTTGCACTACCCGGTCGCTGCGCACGGTGCCGACGCGTTGGCGCGCCACGGTATCGTGCAGGCCAACCTCGGCGATGTTGTCGTTCCTGAGCTGCAGACCCGCCGTGTGCTCGATGTCGCGGCCGATCCCCGGAGTGCGCCAGGCGTGAGACAGCTCGCCTCCGCTTACCGTGCGCCGGTCGACCTGCTCGATCTGGTCGCCATCGACCGGATCGTTCAGGAAGAACGTGAAGTTCGAAAAAAGATTCAGCCGCGAATGGATGAGGTAGGCGTTCGCCCGCGTGGACGAGGAGGCATCGCTTTCCACCCATTGCGTTGAAAGGCTGTAGCGCGATGTGCGTCCCCCATCCGTGGCATCGACGGCGTCAAAGCGCCCGAGCTGCCCGGATTGGACCGCTCGCAACGGAATCTGGTCGGTCGAGTTCCAGTGCGACGCGTAGGCCATTGCGGTGAGCGTGAGCCCGTTCTTGTCGTCTCCGTGTGCGTAGCGAAGAATTCCATTCAGTTTTCGCAGCTGCTCTGGATTGGTCCACGGACCGTTGCCCTCGCCGATTTCCAGCATGCCCAGAAGATTGCCGCGCTCCACGGTCTGATTGCCGCCGAGTAGCCCTCGGCGGTACCCGTAGTAGCCCGCAGTAAGCTCGGAAAATCCGGCGCTCAACGAACGCTTCAGATGCACATGCGCGGCACCTGCCGCCGAAAAGTCTCCTTCGTCCGCGTAGTACGGGCCTTTCCGATAGTGAACATGGTCGATCAACTCGGGAATCAGAAAATTGAGGTCGGCGTAGCCCTGGCCGTGGCCATGGCTCGGCAGATTGACCGGCATGCCGTCCACATGCACGGCGAAATCGGTGCCGTGATCCAGATTGAAGCCTCGGAGGAAGTACTGATTTGCCTTGCCGCTGCCGCTGTGCTGCGTGATGACCACTCCGGGGATGGCCTCCAGCACCTCTGCCGGCCGCAGCAAAGGCCGGCTTTCCAGCTGCCGCTTGTCTATGGTGCCCTGGCTAGCGGCATCCGCGTCGCCCACGAAACCGTTGTCATCGGGTGTCACGATGATCACCGGGACGCCCTCGCGTCCGGGCAAGCCGGCGGCCACCAGGTTGAGCGGAACTGCCACCGCGACAAGCAGACCTATTGCGCTGTTCTTCGTTGTTCTTGATCGCACACGGACAACATATCAGACTGGCGATCCGATTCACCAGCCGCTTCCAGGAGCTTCGCCATGCAATTTCCGAACGAGAGCAAGGCATACCGCAAAGCGCGAAACGCCTTGCTGAAGGCCGAAATCGATTTGCGGCGGCAGGTCGAGAAGGTCGCCGCCCTGCGCCGCTCGCTGCCGGCCGGCGGCGAGGTGGCCGAGGACTATGTGTTCGACGGCGAGCGCGGCAAGGTCAGGCTGTCGCAGCTCTTCGAGCGCGGCGACACGCTGGTCGCCTACAGCTTCATGTACGGGCCGAAGATGCAAAGGGCCTGCCCGATGTGCACAGCGATGCTCGACGGCCTGAACGGCAACGCGCAGCACATCGGCCAGCGCACCAATCTCGTGGTGATCGCCAAGTCGCCCCTCGAGCGGATCCTCGCCTATGCGCGCGAGCGCGGCTGGTTCAGGCTGTCGCAGCTCTTCGAGCGCGGCGACACGCTGGTCGCCTACAGCTTCATGTACGGGCCGAAGATGCAAAGGGCCTGCCCGATGTGCACAGCGATGCTCGACGGCCTGAACGGCAACGCGCAGCACATCGGCCAGCGCACCAATCTCGTGGTGATCGCCAAGTCGCCCCTCGAGCGGATCCTCGCCTATGCGCGCGAGCGCGGCTGGTTGAACCTCGGGCTGCTGTCTTCGGCAGGAAACAACTACAACCGCGACTACCACGGCGAGACGGCGGACGGCTCGCAGATGCCGATGCTGAACGTGTTCGTGAAGAACGGCGGCATGCTGCGGCACTTCTTCGGTACCGAGCTGCTGTACGCCAGGGAGGAGAAGGGCCAGAACGCGCGCCACGTCGACCTGATCTGGCCGCTGTGGAACCTGCTCGACTTCACGCCCGAGGGGCGCGGCGCCGACTGGTATCCGAAACTCAGCTACTAGTAGCCGCGCTCGACGTCCACCACGTTGAGCAGCGGCCGGCCGCTGCGCAGCCGCTCGATGTTCTCGACGATCCTCGGCACCGCGGTGCGCGCATCGGTGAGCGCCGCCGCGTGCGGCGTGAGCGTTACCTTGGGATGCCGCCACAGCGCGTTGTCCGCCGGCAGCGGCTCGGGCTCGAACACGTCGAGGTAGGCGTGCGCCAGGTGCCCGGAGTCGAGCGCCGCGATGAGCTCGCCGTCCACCAGGTGCCCGCCGCGCGCCAGGTTGATGACGCAGCCGCCCTTTTTGATTTTGCCTAAGACGCTCGCGTTCAAGACGTCTTTTGTCTGCGAAGTCAAAGGCAGCAGGCAGACGAGCGCGTCGCTCATGGAAGCGACGCTACGAAGATCGGTAGAGCACTTGACCCCCTCGATCGCTTTCGGCCGCCGGCTCCAGCCGGCGACGTTGAAGCCGAGCGCGAGGAGCTTGCGCGCCGCGTCGCTGCCGAGCTCCCCCAGCCCGAGCAGCCCGACGGTGCGATCGGCGGCGAGGTATTGCCTGTGCCGGTGCCAGCGGCGCTCGTGCTGCTGCGCGCGATAGGCGTAATGCTGGCGATGCCAGTCGAGGACGTGCGCCAGCACGGTTTCCGACATCGCCGCCACCATGCCGGGGTCGACCAGCCGCGCGAGCGGCACCCCCTTCGGCAGCGCGGGGTCGGCCAGCAGCTTCTCCACGCCCATCCAGAGCGACTGGATGAGTTTCACGCCGCGCAGGTTCTCCAGCGTGCCGGGCGGCGGGGTCGCGACCAGAGCGACGTCGATGGGCGCTTCAGGCCGCAGCAGGATCCGGTCTCGCGGCAGCGAGCGCTCGAGGAGCGGAATCCAGTCCTCGGCGTTCTCGGTTTCGCTGGCGAAGAGGATATTCACGCGCGCGGCGATGGTAGCATTCACGCGCCGATGAGCGATGAAGCCGACGTTAAGGGGGTCTGGAGATGAGCACCGAAAAGGAAATCCTCGCACTCGAGGACAGGCGCTGCGCGGCGATGACCGCGGGAGATCTCGCGTCGCTCGAGAAGCTGCTGCACGACGAGCTGCTTTACACGCACTCCTCGGGAGTGACGGACACGAAGGCGAGCTGGCTGCTGTCGATGAAGTCCGGCAAGACGCGCTACAAATCGGTGAAATGCAGCGGCCAGCAGGTGCGCGTCTTCGGCGACGTGGCGCTGGTGACCGGCAGAGTGCACATCGAGGCGGAGATCAACGGCCAGCCGAGGACGCTCAGGCTGATGTTCCTCAACGCCTGGGCGAAGACCCCGCAGGGATGGAAGTTCGTCGCCTGGCAGTCCGCGCCTCAGCCGGTGTGAGCGGGGATTTCAAGGGCCGCCGCGAGGACGACCGCCTTCTGACCGGCGGCGGCCGCTATACGGCCGACCAGAGCTTTCCCGGGCAGCTCCATGCATGCTTCGTGCGGTCGGATCGCGCGCATGCAGAAATTCTTTCACTGGCAAAAGAAAATGCATTGAAAAGTCCCGGCGTGGTAGCCGTTTTCACGGGCCAGGATACGGCGGAGTTCAAGACGCCGCCGCCGATGGTCAGGTTTCCGGGACGCAGCGGAGCCATGCTCAAGGTCCCGCACCGGGATATCCTCGCGCGCGGCCGCGTCCGCTACGTCGGCCAGGAAATAGCGCTCGTCGTCGCCACTTCGGCGCCGGCGGCGCAGGACGCTGCCGAGCGGCTCGACATCGAGTATCGCGAGCTGCCCGCCGTGGTCGACGCGGAGGAAGCGCTCCGGGCCGGCGCGCCGCTCCTCCACGACGACATCCCGGGGAATCTGTGCTTCGACTACGAGTACGGGGATGAGAAGGCGGCGGAGGAGGCGTTCGCGCGCGCGGCGCACGTCGCCCGCCTGAAGCTCGAGTCGACGCGGGTCGCCGGCAACCCGATCGAGCCGAAATCCTGCGTGGTCGCGTACGACACTGCGACCGGCAGCTTCGATGTTTATGCGCCGACGCAGGGCATGTCGATGATGCGGCCCAATCTGGCAATCATCACCGGCACGCCGCTCGACAGGATCCGCCTGCACCACGGCGACGTCGGCGGCGGCTTCGGCATCCGTTCGCAGGCCTACCCGGAATACTGCGCGCTGATGCTCGCCGCAAGATCGCTCGGCAAGCCGGTGAAATGGGTCGGCACCCGCTTCGAGACCCTGGTAAGCGATCATCACGGCCGCGGTATCACGCTGAACGGCGAGCTCGCCCTCGACCGCGACGGCAGGTTCCTCGCGCTGCGGGTGCGCTGGGTCTGCAACATGGGCGCCTACCTGTCGCAGCCCGGGCCGTTGATCAACAGCCTCAATCCGTCATTGCATGCGATCAACGCGTATCGCATCTCCGCCCTCCATGGCCGCCACAGGCTCGCGCTCACCAACACGACGCCGACCACCGCCTACCGCGGCGCGGGGCGGCCGGGCGTTTCCTACCTGGTGGAGCGGCTGGTCGACGAGGCGGCGCGGCAGAGCGGCATCGACCGCATCGAACTGCGCAGGCGCAACCTGATTCCGAAGGCGGCGTTCCCCTATAAGACCCCGACCTCGACCTACGACAGCGGCGACCCGCCCGGCGAGCTCGAGGAGGCGCTCTTACGCTCGGAATGGGACTCCTTCGAAAAGCGGCGCGCGGCTGCCTTGAAAAGGGGGAGATTGCGCGGCATCGGCTGCGCCGTCTTCATCGAGCCCTCGGGCGGAGGCGCCATCACGAAAGAGGAGGCGGCGATCAAATTCGGCGCTTCGGGCGACGCTACGCTGTTCGCGCTCTCCGGCGCATCGGGACAGGGCCACGAAACGGTGTTTCCCGAGATCGTGGCCGAGATCTTCGGCATCGACCCCGGCAACATCGTCCTGCGCGCGAGCGACCCGGCCGGGCCGGCGTTGAGCGGCGGGGGCACGGTCGGCTCGCGCTCGACGGCATCGCACGGCGCAGCCCTCGCGGCGACCGCGCGCGAGGTGGTGAAGAAGGGCCTCGATCTCGCGGCGAGGCAGCTCGAAGTCGCCCGGGAAGATGTCGAATTTTCCGAGGGAAAATACCGCGTGAAGGGCACCGACCTGGCGATTTCGTTCGAGGAGATCGCCCGCCGCCACGCATCGAGCCTCGACACGCTGGGGAGCGTTCCGACCCCGATGACATTCCCGGGCGGCGCGCATGTCGCGGAGGTCGAGATCGACCCGGAAACCGGCACGGTAGAGGTACTGCGCTACGTCGCGGTCGACGACTGCGGCCGCGTCATCAACCACGTGCTCCTCGAGGGGCAGCTGCACGGCGGCATCCTGCAGGGCATCGGCCAGGCGCTGATCGAGCACTGCGTCTACGAGTCCTCCAGCGGGCAGCTGCTCACCGGCTCGTTCATGGACTACGCCATGCCGCGCGCGCACATGCTCGGGGAGGTGAAGCTGTTCGACAAGTCGGTGCCGACGCCGGGCAACCCGCTCGGCGTCAAGGGCGCGGGCGAGGCCGGGACCGTCGGCGCGATCCCCACCATCGCCAACGCCGTGATCGACGCGCTGCGGCCGCTCGGCATCCGCCAGCTCGACTTTCCCTACTCGCCGGCGCGCGTCTGGGCCGCCATCCGCGAGGCGAAGAAATGAATACCCGCATCGACCTCTACAACCACGTGATGCCGCCGCGCTATCTCGAGATGCTCAAGCAGCACTCGAAGGACGCCGGCATCGTCAAGCGCATGTCTAACCTGCGCATGCTGTGGGACATCGAGGCTCGCGTCGCCATGCTGCGCGAGAAGTTTGCGGAAGTGCGCCAGGTGCTGACGCTCGGCCTGCCGCCGCCCGAGCTGCTCGGCGGGCCGGCGTTCTCGCCCGAGCTGGCGCGCATCGCCAACGACGGCATGGCCGAGATGTGCCGCAAGTGGCCGCGCGAGTTCCCGGCCTTCGTCGCCTCGCTGCCGATGAACAACGTGCCTGCGGCGCTGGAGGAAATGGACCGCGCCATCGGCCAGCTCGGGGCGCGCGGCATCCAGCTCTGCACGAGCGTCGCCGGGCGGCCGCTCGACGAGCCCGAGTTCCTCCCGGTGTTCGAGCGCATCACTCGCCACCACGATGCTCCGATCTGGATGCACCCGGTGCGGCCGGCGACGCGCGCCGATTACGCCAACGAGCCGAAGTCGAAGTACGAGATCTGGCAGGTCCTGGGCTGGCCGTTCGAGACCAGCGTCGCCATGGCGCGCATCGTGTTTTCGGGGATGTTCGTGCGGCTGCCCAAGATGCGCATCATCACGCATCACTGCGGCGGCATGATTCCGTATTTTGCCGGCCGCGCCGAAACGCTGTGGGCCCAACTGGGTTCTCGAAGTGTGGATGGTGAGGAAACCGAAGTGCTCAAGCGACTTCAAAAACCTCCAATTGAATATTTCAAGATGTTCTACGGCGACACGGTGCTCGGCGGCGCCGCGGCGCCGCTCGCCTGCGGCATCGCGTTCTTCGGCGCCGACCGCGTGGTGTTCGCGAGCGACTGCCCGTTCGATCCGGAGGGCGGGCCGATGTTCATCCGCGAGGGCATCCGCTCGGTCGAGGAGCTCGGCCTGCCGGAACGCGACAAGCGCAAGATCTACTTCGATAACGCGGTCAAGCTGCTGCGCATGGAAGGAAAGCTGTGAACCGATTTCTGCTGCCGGCCCTGGCGCTGATCTCATTCAACGCCGCTGCGCAACCCTATCCCAGCCGCCCCATCACGCTGGTGGTCCCCTACACGCCGGGAACCGGCATCGACATCATCGCGCGCACCGTCGGCCCGAAGCTGAGCGAGCGCTGGAAAGAGGCGGTGGTCGTCGACAACAAGCCCGGCGCGAGCGGCAACATCGGCGCCGCGGCGGTGGCCAAGGCCTCGCCCGACGGCTACACGCTGATGGTGACGGTGAATACCTTCACCATCACGCCTGCGCTGTACAAGTCGATTGCGTACGATCCGGTGAAGGACTTCGCGCCGGTGGGGCGCGTGGCCAACGGCAATGTCGCGCTGGTGGTGAACGCGGCGGAGCTGCCGGTCAGGAACCTGGCGGAGCTCAAGGCTGCCGCGCGCGAGCGCAAGCTGAGCTACTCGTCGCCGGGCAACGGCACGCCGCAGCACCTCGCGGTCGAGCTCCTGAAGCAGCGTCTCGGGATCGATATCCTGCACGTGCCTTACAAGGGAGCGGCTCAAGCGCTCACCGACTTGCTGGGCGGCCAAGTGCAGCTCGCGGTCCTTCCGGTGCACACCGCGCTGCCGCATGCAAGGGCGGGCAAGCTCACGGTGATCGCGGTTTCCGGCGAGCGGCGCTCGGTGCTCGCGCCCGATTCGCCGAGCTTCGCGGAGCTCGGGCTCGCGAACCTCGACATCGACCTCTACTTCTGGATCGCGGGCCCGGCCGGCCTGCCGCGCGAGATCGTCCGGAAATGGAACCAGGAGATCGCGTCCATCCTCTCGGCGCCGGAGGTGCGCGAGACGCTCATGAAGCAGGGCATGGTGCCGGCGCCCGGCAGCCCCGAGGAGATCTCGGCGCAGATCCGCGCCGATGTCGAGCGCTGGAAGAAATTCATCGCCGAGACCGGGATCACCGCCGATTAGAGCCCGAGGACGCGCTCGGCGTTCCGGTGGAAGATCTTCTCCATCACCGCGTCGGGGTAGTCGAGCTCCTGCCACTCCTTGAGGAGGCGCGCGTACGGCAGGCTCGGGTAATCGCTGCCGAACATGATCTTGTCCTGCAGCCGCGCGCGCATGTCGACCTTGAGGCCCGGCGGAAAATATTTCGGCGCCCAGCCCGACATCTCCCAGTAGACGTTGCCCTTGTGCAGGGCGACGGCCGTGGTCTCGTCGACCCACGGCCAGCCGGGATGCGCCATCACGATCCTGAGATTGGGGAAGTCGGCCGCCAGCTCGTCGATCGACGAGGGGTGCGCATGGCGGAGCTTCGCGCCCATGCCGCCGGGGAGCCCGGCGCCCATGCCGGTGGTGCCGACGTCGATCATTACCGCCGCCTTCAGCTCGTCGATCACCTCGAACAGCGGGTAGTAGCGCCGGTCGTTCACGGCGAAGTGCTGCATGATCGGATGGAAATGAAAGCCGAGAAGGCCGAGCTCCCGAACAGCTTTTCTTGCTTGAGCCAAAGCAAGATCGCCTTTCGCCGGCTCGAGCGCGCCCCAGGCCTGGATGATGCGGTCGGGGTGCCGCTGCCACATCGCCTTCACGTATTCATTGGTGACCGGCGGCGTGCCGAGGGTGCATTCCAAATCGAGCGCGACCAGAACCGCCTGCACGCCGGCGTCGGTGAAGTCCTTGATGACCTGGTCTTCGTCCCTGGCGGTCCAGCGGCGGTTCCAGTATTTCGCCAGCGCCTCGACGTAAGGCCCCTGGCAGGCGATCCACTCCTTCGTGCCGGGATAGCAGTGCAGGTCAATGATTCGCATTGCGGGCCGCCATCTCTGCCAGCGCTTTCTTGGAGACCTTGCCGAAGGTCGAGACCGGGAGCTCGTCCACGATCTCGAGGCGCTCGGGCAGCTTGAATTTCGCTATTTCTTTTTTCATCAAGAAATCCACGAGCTGGGGGAGATTTAAAGAGCGACCCTTCCTGAGCACCACACAGGCGCACATGCGCTCGCCCAGGCTCGGGTCCGGGACCGGCACGCAGGCGACGTTCTGCACTGCGGGGTGCGAGAGGATCAGGTTCTCGATCTCCTCGGCGCTGATTTTCTCGCCGCCGCGGTTGATGAGGTCCTTCTTGCGCCCCTCGACCACGTAGTTGCCCGAAGGGTGCCGGCGCATGAGGTCGCCCGAGCAGTAGAAGCCGTCGCGCGTGAAGGCCCTGGCGTTGTATTCCGGCACGCTGTAGTAGCCGCGCAAGGTGTACGGGCCGCGGCAGGTCAGCTCGCCGACCTCGCCGGGCCCTACCTCGCGGCCTTCGTCGTCGACCAGGCGCACTTCGTCGTCGGGCGAGATCGGCCGGCCGCAGGTCTCGAGCATGACTTCAGACGGATCGTCGAGGCGCACGAAGAACAGCATTCCTTCCGACATGCCGAAATTTTCCTGCACGATCGCGCTCGGGATGAGTTCCTTCGTGCGCACGCGCACTTCGGGCTGCATGCGCTGGCCGCCGCTTTGAATGACTTTCAGACTCGATAAGTCGAATTTCCTGATCGACGGATCGTCGATGAGCCGGATGAGGAGCGCCGGCACGACCTTGATATGCGTCACCCGGTGTTTCTCAATCAGGGAAAACATCTGATCGGGCTTCGTCGTCGGCGAAAGCACGACCTCGCCGCCGTTGAAGAAATAGCCCTGGATCCCGGGACAGGCGAGCGGCAGGTTGTGCGCGATCGGCAGCGCGAGAAGCAGCACCGAGTCCCTGGTCACGCCGCACACCGGCGCCGCGGTCTTCGAGTTGTACGCATAGTCGTTGTGCGTGCGCGGGATCAGCTTCGGGATGCCGGTGGTGCCGCCCGAGAGCTGGAAGATGCACGGATCGGTCGGGTCGATCCTGATCTTTTGCAATTCGGCGACTGGTAGATGCGGCTTGCGCTCGATCAATCCGGATAGTTGATTCAATGAAATGCAAAGCCTGAGCGACGCGTTTTCCTGCTGGACGCGGCGGATCATCGGCTCGAACTCGAAATCGCCTTGGCGCTCGGGATAGACGCATGCCGCAGCGCCGGAGATGTTTACGAACTGGCTGATTTCGGCATAGCGGTGCGTAACCAGCGCCGCGATCGGGATCGCGCCGATCTTCTGCAGCGCAAAGTAGAGCAGCACGAACTCGGCGACGTTCGGCAGCGTCGGCACCACGCGGTCGAGCGGCTTGAGGCCGAGCTCGAGCAGGTTGAGCGCGAGGTTGTCGGTCAGCCGGTCGATTTCGCCGTAGGTGTACTCGCGGTTTTGATCTACAAGAAAAATCGGCTGTTTGAAACGATCGAAAACGGCGGCAAATTCCTCGGCAAGCGACCTGTCCTGCCAGTAGCCCTTCTCGCGATAGCGCCGCGCGAAATCCGGCGGAAAGGGAACCACGCCTTCGAGCATCTAGGTAGAGCTCGTGTAGCCGCCGTCGATGACCATTACTTCGCCCGTGACGAAGCGGTTCGACTCGATCAGGTTCAGCATCGTCTCGGCGACGTCGTCGGCGGTGACGACGCGCTTGAGCGGCGTGGCCCTGGCGCGCTTGCCCATCAGGTCCTCGTACTTGTCCTGCAGCATGCGCTTCATCCAGTCGCCTTCCATCCAGCCCGGCGCGACGGCGTTGACGCGGATCTCGGGGCCGAGATTCCAGGCGAGCGTCTTGGTCAGGTTCACCACCGCGGCCTTGCTCGCGGCGTAGGGCAGAGGCTGCGGGCCGGGACGCAGGCCGACTATGCTGGCGGTGTTGACGATGCAAGGGTGGTCCCCCTTGCGAAGCAATGGGAGTGAAGCTCTGGTTACTTGAAACAAGCCGCGCACGTTGACGGCGAACACCCGGTCCCATTCCTCGAGCGAGAGGCTGTCCAGGTCCTTCGCCTTCCAGGAGGCGGTGGTGCCGGCGTTGTTGATCAGCACGTCGAGCCGCCCAAAGGTTTTGTTTACCGAATCGAGCATCGAGCGCACGCCGGCTTCGTCGGAGACGTCGCATTTGGCGAGCAGCGCCTTCGCGCCGAGCTTTTCGGCTTCGCGCGCGGTCGCGCGCGCCGCCGCCTCGCTCGAGTTGTAGTTGATCGCCACGTCGTAGCCGGCGCGGGCCAGCGCCAGCACCGCGCTTTTGCCGATGCCGGTCGCTCCGCCGGTGACGAGAGCAACTTTTCTGGACGCCACGCTGGGCCTGCCTTACGATGGGACTGAACATGTTATGCGAAATGTGATCCTGGCGCTCTGCGCTGCCGTCGCGTTTAGCGCTGCGGCGCACGCCCAGCAGTGGCCCGCAAAGCCGGTCCGGGTGATCGTCAACGTGGCGCCGGGCGGCGTCGCCGATGTGACGATGCGCGTGCTCGGCGCGCGGCTTACCGAGACCATGGGCCAGGCGTTCATCGTCGAGAACCGCCCCGGCGGCGACGGCTACATCGGCTTCGAAGCCGTAGCGCGCTCGGAGCCCGACGGCTACACGCTCGCCTACTCTCCCGGCAGCAGCATGATGATCGCGCCGCACATCGTGCGCCGGGCCGATCTCGATCCGCTGAAGCTGCTGACGCCGGTCGCCGCGACCGGGCGCGTCTCGCTCTACGTCCTCACGCATCCCAATGTGCCGGTCGCCAGTTTTGCCGAGTTCCTTTCCTATGCGCGCGCCAATCCCGGCAAGCTCAACTACGGCACGCCGGGCAACGGCACATCGCCGCATATCGCGACCGAAGTCTTCAGCCGCGAAGCCAAGGTGAAGATGAACCACGTGCCGTACAAGGGCGCCGGCCCGGCGCTGAAAGACCTGCTCGGCGGCGTCATCGACCTGACCTTCGACCCCGGCGTCGGCCTGGCGCAGGCGAAGGCGGGCAAGCTGCGCATGATCGCGGTGGCCGGCCCGCAGCGCCATCCCGAATTCCCCGACGTGCCGACGCTCGCCGAGAACGGCATCAGGGGCGTGGACGGCGGCCCGCATTTCGGCTTTTACGCGCCTAGCGGCACGCCGCGACCGGTGATCGAGCGGCTGAACCGGGAGGTAGTCAAGCTGGTGCAGGAGCCCGCGGTGCGCGAGCGTTTCAACGCGCTCGCGGTCGAAATGGCCGAGCCGATGAGCCCTGAAGCATTCACGGCCTACGTGCGGGCCGAGAGCGAGCGCTACGCGAAGCTGATACCTGAGCTCGGCATCGGCCAATGAAGGGCCTGAGCGGAGCCGAAACCCTCCTGCGGGTGCTGCGCGCGATGGGCGTCGAGCGCATCTTTGCCTCGCCCGGCTCGGACTGGGCGCCGCTCTGGGAGGCGCTTGCGAAGCTGCATTGGCCCGATGTTCCGGAATACCTTTCCACGCGCCATGAAGAGACCGCGGTTGGCATGGCCACGGGATACGCCAAGGCGAGCGGGAAGCTTCCGGCGGTCGTGCTGCACACCACGGTGGGCGCGCTTCACGCCACGATGGGCGTGCGCGCCGCGCTGCACGAGCGCATTCCGATGGTAGTGCTGGCCGGCGAATCGATCGGCTTTGCCGAGGGGACGCACTCGGTCATGGGACGCCAGTGGCTGCGGCTGCTTACCGACGTCGGCGGGCCGGCGCGCCTCATGGAGCACTGCGTGAAATGGAGCTTCGGCCTCAACATGAGCGCGATCCTGCCGCATACCGTGCAGCGCGCCTGCCAGCTGGCGATGGCGGCGCCGAAAGGGCCGGTCTTCGTCTCGGTGCCGACCGAGTTCCTGATGGAGGCGATGAGCGCCGATGCGCCCCCGGCCGTGCTCGCCGTTCCGCCATCAGCACAGCCGGCGGCGATCGAAGACCTGGCGCGCATGCTGAGCGAAGCCAGGAATCCGGTGATCGTCACCGAGGAGGTCGGCAGAAGCACTTCGGCGGTTCAATCCCTGGTTGCAGTCGCCGAGCTGCTGGGCGCGCCGGTGCTCGATGCGTGGCAGCCCTACTACGTCAATTTCCCCCGCGAGCATCCGCTCTACGGCGGCGTGGTCGCCGAGGACATGGGGGAGGCGCTGCGCGAGGCGGACCTGGTGTTTCTCGTCGAGGCGGTGGCGCCGTGGCATCCGCCGTCGGCGCTTCCCGCGCCGCGCGCGCGAGTCGCCGTCCTGGGCGAGGAACCGCTGCACTCCAACCTGCCCTTCTGGGGCTTTCGGACCGACCTGATCGTGGCGGGCGAGCTCGACGCTTCGCTTGCAGCGCTCGTCGAGCAGCTGAAAAAAGTAGTTCCTTCAAGCTCCCGCAAGGCGTCCATCGAGCGCTGGCGCGGCCGGCATGAAAAACGGCGCAACGAGCTGCGCGCGCAGGCCCGTGCGGCCGGCGAGAAGAACACGATCGATAACCGCTGGGTCGGGCACCAGCTGAACGAGCTCATGCCGCCCGACGCGATCTTCGTCGACGAGACGATCACCCATCGGCTGGACGTGGTGCGGCTGCTCGATCGCCTGCAGCCGGGAAGCTTCTTCGAGACCAGCTACGGCGGGCTCGGCATGGGGTTGGGGATGGCGCTCGGCATCAAGCACGCTCTCCCCGAGCGCACGGTGATCATGGCGATCGGCGACGGCGCGTTTCACTACAACCCGGTTCCCGCGTCGTTTGGCGCTTCGCAGGAGCACCGGCTGCCGCTCCTGGTCCTGCTGTTCGACAATGCGGGATACCTTTCCCAGAAAGGCGACGTCGTCAGGGAATACCCGAACGGCAACGCAGTGCGCACGAAGAAGTTTGCCGGCACCTCGATCGAACCGAAGCCCGACTACGTCGCGCTGGCGCGCGCTTTCGGCGGCCATGGCGAGAAAGTGGAGAAGCCCGGCGAGCTACGGCCTGCCTTGCTGAGAGGATTCCAATCGGTTGCGAAAGGCCAGCTAGCCCTGGTGCACCTGGTTCTGGAGCCGGTTAACCCCTGACTTGGCGATAGCGGCGTTCAGGCGCGGCATCACCTGCTCGGCCATCAGCTGCATCGAGCGCCGGCCGAGCGCCGGGTCCACCCAGTCGTGGCAGGCGTAGTAAAGCGTGCCGAAATCGCCGGTCGTTTCGCGGAAGGCAAGGATCTGGTCGACGACGCTCCCCACCGTGCCGGCGAGCACCAGCTTCGGCGTCATCGTGTCGGCGGTGATGCTCGAGTCGGGCTCCGACTGGTCGAGCTTGAACAGGTTCGAGCGCCCGCCGAAGCCGACCAGCTTGCGGATCAGCTGCTTGAAATAGAAGTGGTACGGGCCTTCGGGGCCATGGCCGTAACGCTTCGCGACCTTGTCGTCGTCGGCAACGAAGATCGATTTCGCGACCCGCCAGTCCGAGGCTTGCGCTTCCTTTTGCACCGCCTTGCAGCCTTCCTGGTAACGCGGCCAATGGCTCGCCACCCATTGCGGCAGCAGGAAGTTCGCCGAGATCGGCTTCCAGCCGCGCTTCGCGGCCTCGGTCACGCCCTTGGAATGCGGCGCGACCGCCGTCACCACGATCGGCGGATGCGGCTTCTGGAAAGGCTTGAGGATCGCGCCCTGTCCGATCTCCGGGATCTGCGTGTTCGCGGTCGTCACCGAGAAGAACTGCCCCGACAGGTTGTAAGGCGCGCTCCCGGCCCAGATGTCGAGCACCATGTTGATCGACTCGAGGAAGATCGCGTTGCGGTCCTTCTTGTAGTTGCCGAAGGCCTCGGCGTCCGACATCAGGCCGCCGGGGCTGATGCCCATGATGAAGCGGCCCTTGAGCAGGTGATCGATCATCGCCACCTGCGCCGCGACCTGCGCCGGGTGCGTGTTCGGCATGTTGATGGTGCCGCTGCCGAGCACGATGTTCTTCGTGTCGTGCGCGAGGCTCGCAAGAAACATCAGGCACGAAGTGACGTTCTCAGCCAGGTCAGTGACGTGCTCGCCGACCAGCGCCTCGCAATAGCCGAGCCGGTCGGCAAGCAGGACCGCTTCGCGGTCTTCGGCGTAGGTCTCCGCGGGCTTCCGCTGCGGCGGGTGCAGCGGCATCATGAACATGCCGAGTTTCATGGGGCCGTACAATACAGGAACACATGGCGAAAATCATCGGCGGCATCGGCACCTCGCACGTGCCGACCATCGGCATCGCTTTCGACAAGGGCAGGCAGAACGACCCTGACTGGAAGCCGCTCTTCAGGGGCTACGAGCCGGTGGCGAAGTGGCTCGCCGAGCGCAAGCCCGACGTGCTGTTCTTCTGCTTCAACGATCACGCCACCACTTTTTTCTTCGACCACTACCCGACCTTCGCGCTGGGCGTGAGCGAGGAGTACCGCATCGCCGACGAAGGCCTCGGGCCGCGCCCGATTCCATCCCTGAAAGGGCATGCTCCTCTGGCGCGGCACATAGCCCGCTCGCTGGTGGACGACGAGTTCGACCTCACGATCTTCCAGGATCTGCCGCTCGATCACGGCTTGCATTCGCCGCTCACCATGATGTGGCCCACGAAGCCGGACTGGCCCGCGAAGGTCGTGCCGCTCGTGGTCAACGTTCTACAGCATCCGCTACCGACGCCTCGGCGCTGTTTTAAATTAGGACAGTTTTTGAGAAAAGCGATCGAGTCCTACCCCGAAGACCTCAAGGTCGCGATCGTGGGCACCGGCGGGCTTTCGCACCAGATGATCGGCGAGCGCGCCGGGTTCAACAATGAAAAATGGGACCTCGAGTTCCTCGAGCTGATCGACCGCGATCCCGAGCGGCTGGCGCGCATGCCGCTGGAGGATTACATGCGGCTCGGCGGCAACGAGGGCGCCGAGGTGATCATGTGGCTCATCATGCGCGGCGCGCTCGCGCCGGGCGCGCGCAAGATCCACCAGAGCTACTACCTGCCCATGACCACCGCGATGGCGGTGGCGCTTTTCGAATGACTCGAAAAACAGGGACAGACCCCATTTTTCTCAACCCCCCCGCATGAAGTACGTATTCGACCTGGAGACGAGCGCGCGGGCTTTGCGTCTGAACCGCTTCCTGCACAGCCTCACCGTTGCGTCCAAGCGCAAGCTCTTCCTCGAGCGCCCGGAGGAGGCGATGCAGGGATTGAGCGAGACGGAAAAGGACATGGTGCGGCACCTGGACTGGAAGGCGCTGCAGGACTACGGCGCGAGCTTCTTCTGCCTGGAGAAGCTCGCACGCACCAAGGGCGTGTCGAACCCCGAGATGGTGGCCGCTTTCCGCGGCGAGGGGCTCGAGGAGTTTCTCAAGACCCGCCGGGTCCCGGGAGCGCGATGAAGCTGAAAACGCTGATGGGCGATCACGCCGTTACGCAGGCGTTCAAGCGCAATACGTCGCTTTTCGACTTCGCCGACGTGAAGGCTCCTGCCACGGCCTTCAAGCGCGTAGTGCGCGCGCTGGAGTTCGACGTCGCCGAGCTCGCCATCGTCACCTTTCTTCTCGCCAAGGCGCACGGCAAGCCGCTCAGGCTTCTGCCGGCGGTCGTGATGGCGAGATTCCAGCACCCGTATCTGGTCTACAACGCCGGGCGCGGGCCGTTGTCGCCCGGGGAACTGAATGGGAAAAGAGTCGGGCTGCGCTCCTACTCGGTGACGACCTCCGCATGGATCCGGGGCATCCTCGCCGACGATTTCGGCGTCGACCTCGGCCGGGTCCGATGGGTGACGTTCGAGGAGCCGCACGTCGCCGAGTTCCGCGATCCGCCGAACGTCGAGCGCGCGCCGGCGGGGAAGGAAATTCTCGCCATGCTGCAGGCCGGCGAGCTCGACGCCGCGATCGTCGGCGCAATCCCGGATGACGCAGGATTCAAGCCGGTGATTGCCGACCCCGAGGCGGCGGCCAAGGCCTGGCGCAGGAAGCACGGCGCGATCCAGATCAACCACATGGTGGCGGTAAAAAGGGACGTGGAGAATGCCGACGAGGTCTACCGCCTGCTTCTCGAGAGCCGCAAAGCGGCGGGCAATCCCGAGATGAATCCCTTCGGCATCGAGGAGAACCGGCGCAACCTCGAAGTGGCCATCGACTGCGTGTACCGGCAGCGCATGATCCCCAGGCGCTTCACGGTGGAGGAGCTGTTTCAATGAAAGTATTTCTACTGGCGGTTCTTTTTCCGCTGCTGGCGTTGGCCCAGGACTTCCCGGCGAAACCGATCCGCCTGATCGTGCCCTTCGGCCCGGGCGGCGTCGCCGACATCACGGCGCGCTCGGTGGCGCCCGAGATCTCCAAGGCGCTGGGCCAGCCGCTGGTGATCGAGAACAAGCCGAGCGCCGGCGGCGTGGTCGCGGGCCAGGAGGCGGCGCGCGCCGCGCCCGACGGCTATACGCTCCTGCTCATCAACAACGGCACCGCCATCAGCAGGGCGCTGTTCAGATCGCTGCCGTACGAGCCGGAGAAGGACTTCGCGATGATCTCCACAGTCGGCTTCTTTCCGCTGGTGATCGTCGCCGATCCGAAGTCGCCGCTGAAGACGGTCAAGGACGTCATCGCCGCCGCCAGGGCGAAGCCCGGCACGATGAACGTCGCCACGATCGGCATCGGCAGCACCCAGCATCTCGCAGCCGAGCTGTTCAAGTCGAGCGCCGGCATCGACGTGCAGATCGTTCCCTACAAGGCGACCGGCGAGGTGGTCGCCGCGGCGAAGAACGGCGACGCCGACCTGGTCTTCGAGATCCTCGCGCCCGCCATCTCGCACATCCGCTCTGGCAACCTGCGGGCCATCGCGGTCACCCCCGCGAAACGCTTCCCGGGGCTCGCCGACGTGCCGACCGTGATCGAGGGCGGCGTGCCGGGGTACGACGTCACGTCCTGGAACGGCCTCGCGGCGCCCGCGAAGACGCCGCGCCCGATCGTCGAGCGCCTCCACCGGGCGGTGGTGAGTGCGCTGAGGTCGCCCGAAGTTCAGAAGCGCCTCGCCGAGCTCGGGGTCGAGGGCCGTGCCAGCACGCCCGAGCACCTAAGCGAGTTCT
>VBBY01000250.1 GCA_005881595.1 Betaproteobacteria bacterium
AAGCGTGCTGTACTCCTTCACCGTCTCGGCCGTCGACGCGGCGGGCAATGCCTCGGCGTCGTCCGCTCCTTTGTCCGTGACGACGCCGCTGCTTACAACGCCGACGTCCGCGCCAACGCCGCCGCCTTATGACCCGCAGGTCCAGTGGCGGACCGGGATGGAAACGGGTGATCTAAGCGCGTGGAGCGAAAAAGTCAACACCGGATACGCGGATTCTGCCGCGGTGACGATTGCAAGCGAAGGCATGGCTGCCCGAATGAGCACATTGTTCAATTTGCCGTCAGCTTGGGTGATGAAGCAGTCATGGAACGGCTCTTCCGGGGTCGCGGAGGCCTCCGGCACAAGAATGTCGCGCTATCCCGAGATTAACGCTTTAGCGAAGGCGGGGACCACGTTCTACTACTCCTGGTGGGATTTTTTCCCCACGACAATGTCCTACGGCGTATCGGGTTGGTACAACCATTGGCAGATCATGTCGAATGATCCGTCGGGGAAGAACGCCCCGATCTGGGTGCTTGGCTTCAACCGCTCCGGCATGACGATGAACCTCACCTGGAGTCCCAACGGTCTGGCTCCTGCGAATGGGCCGCACAATGGAGAAAGCGGCAGCAGGGCTTACACAGCTCCGATAGCCGTTCCCGTCGGACAGTGGGTGTTCTTCGAGGTCATGGTCACCCCGCGCGGCGACTTCACCGGAGCGCTCAAAATCTGGATGAACGGCCAGGTGCTCTTTGACCTTTCGAGCATCAAGACCCAGTTTCCATATGTTAGCCAAAGCCTCCTTGCTTACACCGCGAACAATAATTATGGCGCTGGCCTGACGCCAACTCCGTTTGTCCATTATGTGGACGATGTGACCGTTTCTCTTGGGCGCATGCCCTTTGTACCTTGGCCGTCAAGCTCGCTGCTTGTGAAAATCAGTCAAAGCAGCAGCAGTCGCACGGGACGGGCGAAGGCATCGCGAACCTGCAACGGATGCTCCTTGCGATAGCGATCAGTTCGAGCCTGACGCGCCGGGAATTCTGCACACGCGCGCTACACAAATTCCGCACGCTCCTCTGACATTTTCTGACGCGTCGTGACACGCGTCATCTGAGCCGCAGTGGATGCCTTGTAGTTTGACTGCTACGAATTTGTAGCTCGATAACTACGAGGCGTCATGAAAGCACTGCTACGAGCCGGACTTACCGCAGCGACGATCTGCTTGGCGATTTCATCCGCCAACGCTCGACCGCCCTGCGCGCCCATGGACTTCGACGGCGACTGCAAGTCGGACATCCTGTGGCGCAATAGCGCGACGGGCGAAGACTACCTCTGGTTGATGAACGCGCAAGCGATCGTCTCGCAAGGCTCTCTCACCACGCTGGGCGATCCGGCCTGGCAGATACAGGGGACCGGGGACTTCGACGGCGACGGCAAGGCCGACATCCTTTGGCGCAACGCCCTGACCGGCGAGAACTACATCTGGCTGATGAACGGCCTGACGATCGCCTCGCAGGGCTCGATCAACGTTGTGGATCCAACGTCGGGCTGGCAGGTGCAGGGAATCGGCGACTTCGACGGCGACGGCAGGGCCGACATCCTGTGGCGCAACCTCTCGACGGGCGAGAACTATATCTACCTGATGAACGGGTGGACGATCGCCGCGCAGGGCTTGGTCAACGCTGTGAGCGATCAGGCCTGGCAGGTGAAGGGGATCGGCGACTTCGACGGCGACGGCAGAGCCGACATCCTGTGGCGCAACTCCTCGACGGGCGAGAATTACATCTGGTTGATGAACGGGTTGAGCACCGCCTCCCAAGGTTCCGTCAATTTTGTGGATCCAGCCTGGCAGGTGAAGGGGATCGGCGACTTCGACGGTGACGGCAAGGCAGACATCCTGTGGCGCAACTCCTCGACGGGCGAGAACTACCTCTACTTGATGAACGGGTGGACGATCGCCGCGCGGGGTCTAGTCAACATCGTCGAGCCGTCCTCCTTCTGGGAGCTGAAGGGGATCGGCGACTTCGACGGCGACGGCAAGGCCGACATCCTGTGGCGCAACTCCTCGACGGGCGAAAACTACGTGTACTTCATGAACGGGTGGGCGATTGTCTCCCGGGGCTCACTCGACACGGTGGCCGATCCGTACTGGATGCAGAGGTCCGCGACGACCCTGGCCGACTCGACCGGCCCGGACACAGTCGCTCCCTCGACGCCGGCTGGTCTCACCGCGTCGGCGGCGTCTTCGTCACGCATTAACCTCAGCTGGCTCGCTGCAACCGACAACGTCGGCGTGATCCGATACAGCGTTTATCGGGATGGCGTTCAAATCGCCAGTGTTGCCGGGAGAAGCTATGCCAACACCGGACTCTCGGCGGCAACGACGTACAGCTACACGGTCGCAGCATCCGATGCTGCGCGCAACGCGTCGGCGCAAAGCAGCCCCGTAAGCGCCACCACCAAAGCGCCGCTTGACACCCAAGCTCC
>VBBY01000220.1 GCA_005881595.1 Betaproteobacteria bacterium
CTCCACTTCCGGCGGCGACCCAGGCTGCCCGGCGTCGGACGGCTTGAGGTTCGGATTCACAATCCTGAAGACATGGAACTCGACTTCGAGTCCGGCGATGAACTCATATCCAAGGGTCTTGATTGCTTTGCGCAGGAGTTGCCGCGTGCAGTAAGGCACGGCGCTGCCATCCTGAAATTGCAATTCGCAAAGCAACCATCCGGTGTCGGGCGCCCAGGGCAGCACGCGGAAGGTCGAGGGATCGGGAATCATCAACACGTCGGCCGCGCCCTGCATCTCCGGCATGCCGACGCCGCCGCCCGGCGTGAAGGCCGCAAACACGGTCTTGTGCGCCGTGTCCTTGAGGAGCAGCGTGCTCGTCACGGTGACGCCGCGCTCGAGCGCCGTTTCGACCTGCGAAACCGCCAGCGTCTTGCCGCGAAGAACGCCGTGCTGGTCGGCAAACGAAAAACGCACCGCCTTCAGGCCGTCAAGCTTGAGGCTGCCCATTGACTCTGCTTGCGGCGCTTGGCGTCCGATTCCTTCCAGTACTCTTCCATGTGGCCGGTGGGCCCGATGCCGTCGATGGCGGGCGGCCCGGTCAGCATGCCCGCCTTGTCGGCGTCGAGCACCATCAGGGGTGTCTCACCGGATTCGTTTTTCCTGATTGCATCCAGGAGGAGGCGGCGGTAGAGCACGATGCCCTTGTCGGTCGTGCCCAGGTTCTCGCGCGTGCGGTCCTGGATGCGGCCCTGCGATTCGCAGGCCCACTGGTCGTGGATGTTGATGTCGAAGCCCATGCCGGTGAACGTGGCGCTGCGCTGCTCGTCGGCGCTGAATCCCCAGCCGTCGGCGCGGTTGTGGATCGGCCGGTAGTGAGGCGCGGGATAAGTCCTGAGGCGCTGGCTGCGCATCGCGTCCTTGTCCACGGGTCCGCCGAAACTGGTGAAGATCGAGTACCAGTAGCAGCCGGTGTCGTCGACCGGCACATGCCACTGCGAGATCGTCATCTCCGCGTTCATCGGGATGACGAAGGCCTGCGGGAACAGGATGTTGGTGACGCGGATGTGGGTATGCGCGTCGCTGATTCTGCGCAGCGTCTGCAGCCGCATGCCATAGTCGGTGCGCTCGACGCGAATTTCAGGCCGGTCGTGCTCTCTCAGTACTTTGCTGATTGGCATCTGCGAATCGGCCGGTGTGCCGCGGAACTGCCGACCGTAGCTCGCCGCGGGGTTCTCGTCCTCGAAGAAGCGGTGCAGCCAGGAGGCGTGCGCCGGGTCGATGCCGACCTCGAGCGCCTGCAGCCAGTTGCAGTCCCAGTACCCCTTGAACGCAAAAGTGTACTCGTCGGGCGCGACGAAGCAGTCGAAGCGCGGAAACGCCGGCGCCTCGCCGGCGCCGAGATAGGCGAAGAGGATGCCGCTTCTTTCCGTCACCGGATACGCGCGCAGCCGGATGTGCTCGCAAAGGCGGCTGCCCGCGGGCTCGGCGGGCGTCTCGAGGCATTTGCCGCCGGCGTCGTAAAGCCAGCCGTGGAACGAGCAGCGCAGACCTCCGTCCTCCAGCCTGCCGTAAGCGAGGTCAGCGCCGCGATGGGCACAGTGCCGCTCAAGCAGGCCGTATCTATCCTTTTCCTTGAACAGGACCAGGTCTTCGCCGAGGAGCCGCACTGCCTTCACAGGACGAGGACCTTTCAATTCTTCGGTCAGCGCGACGGGCTGCCAGTAGTTGCGCAGCAGCTTTCCGGCCGGCGTCCCGGGGCCGATGCGGGTCATCAGCTCGTTCTGCTCGGCGCGAATCATGTTCCTAGAATACCTCGCGCCCAGCGCACTGCGCGGCGCATCTCGCGCGCCTTGACCTGCGCTTTCAGGCGGATCCAGTCCGCGGTTTTCTCGGCCTGGTAGTGGGCGCCCGGCTCCAGGTTCGCCCGGGTCAGCGCGATCAGCTCGTCGGCCCGCGCGGCGTCGGCAGCAGGCGCGGCCGCCTCGGGCAGCACGTAGGCGCGGCCGCGCGGCGAAGCCTTCGCCAGGATCGCCGGCAGATTGGCGCGCACGAACTGCCAGGCAAGGTCATTTTGTCCGCTGTCATTCCCGCTGCGCGAGATGTCGTAGACCGCGTCGCCCGGGGCGAGCTCATCGGTGGCGAGCAGCAGCCCGAGCCAGCGCCGCAGACGCTCCGGATCCGAGATGTGGCGCAGCGCCGAGCGCACTTGACCTTTGATCTCGGCGTCGGTCGCGCTGCGCTCCCAGCGCAGCAAGGCCTCGAACGTCGCCTCGTCGGCGTAGCGGCCGACGACGTTGAGCAGCGCCGGCCGGACCGCCGCGTCGATCGGCTTCGACTCGCGCGCGGCGAAGCGCGCCTGCGCTTCGCGCACGGTCGCTGCGTCGCCGACCCAGCCGAGCGCGTCGACGAGCTGCCGGCGCAGGAGCGCGCGGTCCGCGCTTTCGTTCGGCTGCGCGCTCCAGCCGACGCGCGCGAAAGGCTTGCCCAGGACGCGCGCTACCGCGCGGTCGAAGGCTGCCTGGTCGGCGGGGGCGTCGATCAGCTCGCGCAGAAAGCGCAGCGCCGCGATCACGTGCTCCCAGATCCTGGGATCGTCCTCGTCGCCCAGAGCGTCGACCAGGGCGAGATACTGCCCGGCGTCCATCGATCCGGCCTGCATCAGCGCAAAGCAGTCCGCGAGCACGCGCAGCCTGTCAGACGCTTCCAGCCGTCCCAGCTCGCGCGCGAGGCGGCTGAAGCTGCGCTTGTCGTACTGCACGCGGTAGTAGCCGTCCCCGACGTTGACGCGGATCAGGCCGCAGCGCGCGAGCCGCAGCTGCTGCGGCGCGCGCTCCAGGAGCACGGTCTGGCGCGCGCCGGCCGCGTCGGCAAGCGTCACCGGCACCTTCCAGGTCAGCCGCGCTGCTCTAGGATCGTTCAGCGTGAAGCGCTCCTGCATGAGCGTCGCCAGCGCCTGGCCGTTTGCGCAGCGCTGCACGACCTTGACCACCGGAAAGCCCGGCTGCTCGGTCCAGGGCGCCGCGAGCGCCGCCACCTCGCGCCCGGACGCTTCGGACAGGTGGTGCCACAGGTCCGCGGTCGTGGTGTTCGAGTACTGATGGGCGCGCATGTAGCGGCGGATGCCGTCGCGGAAAACCTCCTCGCCGAGGTAGCTCTCCAGCATGCCGATGAAAGCTTCGCCCTTGCTGTAGGTGATCGAATCGAAGATGTCCATCGCGCGGGCGTCGTCGGTGACCGGCGTCTGGACCGCGTGCGTTGTCCTGCGGGCGTCGTCGGTCATCGCCTCCTGCCGCCAGAGCGCGCTGCGCAGCCGGGCGTTCCAGTCCGGGTGGAAGCGCTGCGCGGTCTTGGTCGCCATCCACGAGGCGAACCCCTCGTTCAGCCACACGTTGTCCCACCACGCCATCGTGACCAGGTTGCCGAACCACTGGTGCGCGACCTCGTGCGCGATGATGCCGTAGACCTGCTGCTGCTGGCGCAGCGACGGCTCGGCCTCGTCGTACAGGAGCCGGGCCTCGTTGTAGTAGATCGCGCCCCAGTTCTCCATCGCGCCGAAAATGCCGCCCGGCACCGCCACCTGGTCGAGCTTCGGCAGGGCATAGCGCACGCCGAAATACTCGTTGAAGAAAGGCAAAATCTGCCTGGTTGCCTGCATTGCGTAGCGCGCGCGGCCGGATTTGCCCTTGACGGTGTAGATGCGAAGCGCGATGCCGTCGACGCTGTCCTCGAGGACCTCCAGGTCGCCGACGAAGAGCGCCACCAGATAAGTGGGCATCGGCAGCGAGCGGGCGAAGGTCACTTCCTTCTTGCCGCCGGGCAGGGCCGCGACCGAGGACACCGGCATGTTGGAGACCGCGGTCAGCGGCTCGTCGATCACCGCCGTGATCTCGAAGCTGGCGCGAAACACCGGCTCGTCCCAGCCCGGGAAGAGCCTGCGCGCGTGCACCGGTTCCATGTGGGTGGCGAGCATGATTTTGTCGACCAGCTGCCCGTTCTCTCGCTGCTTATAGAGCACCTGGTGCAGGCCTTGCGTGTGCCTCGCGATCCTGCCCGTGTAGTCAATGTCGAGCCGATAGCGGCCAGCCGCGATCGGGCCCGCCGCGGGCGCGAGCCTGACCGTCTCGCGCTGCGGGTCGAATTTCGCTGCAAGGCGCGTTGACGCGGCGCCCGAATACAGCCGCGCCGCGTCGAAATCGAGATCCACCGCGTTGAGCTCGATTGCCGCCACCGGCCGGGCGACCTCGATCTCGATCTGCGCCCGGCCCTCGAAGCTCTCGTGCGTGGCCGCCGGCACGATGCGCAGCGCGTAGTGCTTCGGCACCACGTCCTTCGGCAGCTTTCCCGGCGTGGAATGGAACGAGAAACGTGGCTCGGCGCCGGCCGCGGCAGCGCAAAAAAGCAGAGCCGCCGCAAGGGCAAGCGCTGGCTTCATCAGTTGCGTTTGCGGAGCGCTAGCAGGGCGTCGAGGCCGAACCGGCCGGAGCCGGTGGCGCAGAGCAGCACGAACCCGCCGATGATCGAGAGATTCTTGAAGAACTGGCTCTCCTGCAGGCGGCGCGCGGCGTCGGCGAACTCCCAGTAACGGTGCGAGATTCCGGTCGCGACGATTACAAACAGGACCATGAGCAACGATGCCTCGCGCGTGCGCAGTCCAGTGACGATCAGAATGCCGCCGACAAATTCCACCGTCGCGCCGACCACTGCCCATACCGATGATTGCGGAACGCCACGGCTGGCGAGGCTGGCGGCAAACGCGCTGAGCGCCATGAGCTTCTGCAGGCCGCTCTTGACGAAGATCGCCCCGAGCGCGACGCGCCCCAGCAGCAAGATCACGTCCCGTCTAGACTCCGAGGTAGCGATGTTGGACATCCTGGCTTGCGGCAAGCTGGGCCGAGGTCCCGGTCCACAGCACGCGGCCCTTTTCCAGCACATAGTGTACGTCCGCCGCGCGGGTCAGTGCGCGCACGTCCTTGTCGATCAGCAGGATCGACAGCCCTTCGGCTTTCAGCCGCTCGATCGAGCGGTAGATCTCCGAGCGCACCAGCGGCGCCAGGCCCTCGGTCGCCTCGTCGAGGATCAGCAGCCGCGGATTGGTCATCAGCGCCCTGCCGATGGCGAGCATCTGCTGCTCGCCGCCGGAGAGCTGGTTGCCGTAGTTGTTACTCCTTGCCTTCAAGTTCGGAAAGAAGAGATAAACCCGCTCGAGGGTCCAGGGATCGCTCCCGCCGCGGCGATTGGCGGCTGTGGCGAGGAGGTTTTCGCGCACCGTGAGGTTGGGAAACACCTGGCGGCCTTCGGGGACCAGGCCGATCCCGGCCTGGGCGATACGGTACGACGGCAGGCCCACAAGTGACGCGTTTTGAAAGGAAATCGTTCCCTGCTGCGGTCGAACGATGCCCATGATCGAGCGCACCGTGGTGGTCTTGCCCATGCCGTTGCGTCCGAGCAAGCTCACTACCTGTCCGGGTTGGATTTCGAGGTTGACTCCAAAAAGCACCTGGCTTTGCCCATAAGCGGTCTGCAGGTCGCGCACCTCGAGCATCAGGCGCCCTCTCCCAGGTATGCTCTTCGCACCTCCTCATTCATTTTTATTTTTTCAGGCGAATCGCTGGCGATCACGCGGCCGTACACCAGCACCGCGATCCGGTCGGCGAGGCGGAACACCGCGTCCATGTCGTGCTCGACCAGGACGATGGTCTGGCGGCGCTTGAGCGAGGACAGCAGCCCGATCATGCGCTGCGACTCGTCGGCGCCCATGCCGGCCATCGGCTCGTCGAGGAGCAGCAGCCGGGGCCGCGTGGCGAGCGCCATGGCCACTTCGAGCGAGCGCTGCTCGCCGTGCGCGAGATTGCCGGCAAGGACGTGCATTCTTTCCTCGAGGCCGACTTCCTCGAGCACCTGGCGCGCCGGCCCGGTGAGCGCAGGATCGCGGCGCGCGTCGCGCCAGAAGCGGAAGCTGTGCCCCGAGCGCGCTTGGACCGCGAGCGCGACGTTCTCGAGCGCCGTGAAGCCGGGATAGACGCTGGTGATCTGGAACGAGCGCGCCAGGCCTTTGCGCGCGCGCCTGGGCGCCGGCAGGCGGGTGATGTCCTCGCCCGCGAAGCGGATGGTCCCGGCATCGGGGCGCAGAGTACCTGCGAGCTGGTTGATGAAGGTGGTCTTGCCGGCGCCGTTCGGCCCGATGAGCGCGTGCGTCTCGCCCTCGGCGACATGGAAGTCGATGCCGTCGCTCGCGCGCAGCGCACCGAAGCTCTTGCAAAGGCCTTTTACCTCAAGCATCGGGCTTGAAGAAGATGCCGGCGAGGCCGCGGCGGAAGAAGACCACCGAAAGCACCAGCAGCGGGCCGAGGATCACCTGCCAGTGCTCGGTCCAGCCCTTCAGCACCTCCTCGACGAGCAGCAGCGCGAACGTCCCGAGGACCGGGCCGGCGGTGCTGGCCATGCCGCCCAGGATCACCATGAACATCATCTCGCCCGACTGGTGCCAGGCCATCAGCCCGGGGGTGATGTAGCCGGTGTGGTTGGCGTACAGCGCGCCGGCCACGCCGCACATCGCGCCGGCGATGATGAAGGCGGCCAGGCGATAGGGATAGGGCGGGAAGCCGATGGCCCGGGAGCGCGCCTCGTTGGACTTCGCGGCGCGCAGCGCCATGCCGAAGCGGGAATTGACGATCCGGTAGGTCAGGAACACAAACAGCAGCATCACGCCGAGCGCGACGTAGTAGAAGGCCACCGGGTCGCGCAGGTCGACCAGGCCGGCGAACTGGCTCCTGCTTTTGAGGCGCATGCCGTCATCGCCGCCGTAGACGTCGAGCGAGATGCCGAGGTAGTAGAGCATCTGCGTGAAAGCGAGCGTGATCATGATGAAGTAGATGCCGCTCGCGCGGATCGACACCGCGCCGATGGCCGCGGCGACCAGGGCGGAGGCGCCGATCGCCACCAGCAGGTGAATCCAGCCGTTCGCGATGCCGTAGAAGCCGAGGATGCCCACGGCATAGGCGCCGATCCCGAGATAGGCGGCATGGCCGAAGGACACCAGCCCGCCGTAGCCGAGGATCAGGTTCAGGCTGATCGCGGCGATGGCGAGGATCAGGATGCGCCGCGCCAGGTCGACGTAGTAAGGCTGGCCGAGCGCGGTCGCGAGCGGCGGCAGGGCGATGAGCAGCAACGCCGCGATGCCCCAGAGGATCAGCCTGGCTCTCATCGATTCGCGAACAGGCCCGCCGGCTTGACCGCCAGGACCACGGCCATCAGCAGATAGATCAGCATCGAGGCGAGCGCCGGTCCCGCCGCCTCGGCGGCGGTCGGCGGGATCATGGTGCCGAGCAGGGGCTTCAGAAACGCGCGCCCCAGCGTGTCGACCACGCCGACGATGATCGCGCCGACCAGCGCGCCGCGGATCGAGCCGATGCCGCCGATGACGATCACCACGAACACCTGGATCAGGATCAGCTCGCCCATGCCGGGCTGCACCGCGTAGATCGGCCCGGCCATCAGGCCGGCCAGCCCGGCGAGCGCCGCGCCGCAGCCGAACACGACCGTATACAGCAGCTTGATGTTCACGCCGAGCGCGCCGACCATCGTGCGGTTGGACGCGCCGGCGCGGATCAGCATGCCCAGCCGCGTGCGCGTCACGACGTACCAGAGGAGCGCCGCGACCAGCAGGCCGACTACGATGACCGCCGCCCGGTACACCGGGTAGGTCGAGCCGGCGAACAGCTTGATGTGCCCCTGCAGCCAGGGCGGCAGCGAGGAGTAGAGCGGCGCCCGTCCCCAGACGATGGCGATCAGCTCGTTGAAGAACAGGATCAGGCCGAAGGTCGCGAGCACCTGGTCGAGGTGGTCGCGCTCGTAGAGCGTGCGCAGGGCGATCACTTCCACCGCCATGCCGACGACCAGCGTCCCGGCGAGGCCCAGCGCCACGCCGAGCAGGTAGTTACCGGTCCATTGGGTAGCCGTTACGGCGAGGTAGGCGCCGACCATGTAGAGCGAGCCGTGCGCCAGGTTGACGAGATTCATGATGCCGAACACCAGCGTCAGCCCGGCCGCCATCAGGAACAGCATGACGCCGTACTGCAGGCCGTTCAGCAACTGCTCGAAGAGCAGGGCCATGAAAAATGGGGTCTGTCCCCATTTTCACCATTTCATCTTGCAGTCCTGCGAGTACGCATCCTTGTGCTTCTCGAAGGCCTTCTGCAGGATGCGCATCTCCGCACCGTCCGGCCCCGAGCTTTTCACCGCCTGCAGCAGGTAGAAGTCCTGGATCGGATGGTGATTCACGTTGTAGGTGAACCTGCCGCGGATCGAGTCGAAGTCGGCCTTGCGCATCGCCTTGACCAGGGCGTGGGTGTCCTTCAGGTTGCCATGGGTGGCCCTCACCGCCGAGTCGATCAGCATGATCGAGTCGTAGCTCTGCGCGCCGTAGAAGGACGGCGTGTAGCCGAATTTCTTGCGGAAGTCGGCCACGTATCTCTGGCTCGCCGGGATCTTGATGTCCGGGCTCCAGAAGCGCGCCTCGTACTGGCCGATCGCGGCTTCCCTGAGCGCCGGCAGCGTGGTCTCATCCACCGTAAACACCGTGTAGAGCGGGATCTGGTCGCGCAGGCCGGCCTGCACGTACTGCTTCACGAACTGGATGCCCATGCCGCCCGGATAGAAGGCGAACACCGCCTTCGGGTTCTTCGAGCGCAGCTGGCTGATCTCGGCCTGGTAGTCCTGCTGCTGGAACTTGGTGTAGACCTCCTCGACGATGCGGCCCTTGTAGTAGCGCTTGAGCCCGGCCACCATGTCCTTGCCGGCCTGGTAGTTCGGCGCGAGGACGTACAGGTCGTTGATGCCCTTGTCCTGCAGGTATTTGCCCATCGCCTCGGGCGACTGGTCGTTGTTCCAGGAGGTGGAGAAGTAGAGCTCGTTGCATTGCGCGCCTGCGAGCGGGCTTGCTCCCGCGTTGGATCCGACCATGATCTTGCCGGCGCCGGTGACCACCGGCACCACCGCCATCATGACGTTGGACCAGATGATGCCGGAGACGAAGTCGACCTGGTGCTTCTTCAGCATCTCCTCGGCGAGCTGCACGCCGACGTCCGGCTTGAACTGGTCGTCGCCGTAGATGACTTCGGTCTCAAGCCCGCCGACCTTGCCGCCGAGGTGCTCCAGCGCGACCTCGACCGAGTCCTTCATGTGCTTGCCGATGATCGCCGGCGGGCCGCTCAGCG
>VBBY01000221.1 GCA_005881595.1 Betaproteobacteria bacterium
TGCTCAACGTGATCGCGGGGCTGGAGCCGGTCGATTCCGGAAGGATCTTCTTTCAGGAAACTGAGATCACGGGTCTTGGCGACGACCAGCAGACGCTCCTGCGGCGCGAGAAGTTCGGCTTCGTGTTCCAGGCCTTCCATATCCTGCCGCACCTCACGGTAGAGCAGAATGTCGCCTTGCCTTTGCTGCTAAGAAACATGAAACAAGAA
>VBBY01000046.1 GCA_005881595.1 Betaproteobacteria bacterium
ATCGCAACCGGCGCGCCACTTGTGCACGAGGGCTGGCCCGACAACGTGGCCTATGTCTCGCGCGCCGCGGTAGGCGATGTCGAGGCTGCGATTGGCCAGGCCGACTTGCTGGTCGCGGAGAGATTCAGGCACCCTCGATTGGCCGCGATGCCGATCGAGACGCGCGGCGTGCTCGCCTACGTCGACGATTCAGGCACCCTCATCGTGATCTCGTCCACCCAGCATCCCTACCACGTGCGGGAGGCGATCGCCGAAGTGCTCGGGCTCGTAGAGGAGCGGCTGCGCGTCATCGCGCCTGAGGTCGGCGGCTCGTTTGGCGCGAAGGGGCAGGTGTACCCTGAAGAGATCCTGGTGCCCGCCCTGGCTTTGCGCCTCGGCCGACCGGTCAAGTGGGTCGAGGGCCGCAACGAGCATTTCGTGGCGACCTGCCATGACCGTGAACAAGTGCATGAGATCCGCGTCGGGTTCAAACACGACGGCAGGATTGTCGCGATCGATGACCGCTTCTGGGCGGACTTCGGCGCTTACCCGGTGCAGGAGGACGGGGTGACCCTCAACACGATCAACCATCTGTGCGCCCCGTACCGGGTCGAGCATTATCGAAATGTCTGCGCCAATGTGGTCAGCCACAAGATGTTCAGCGCTGCGTACCGCGCAGCCGGACGCCCCGAAGCGGCGTTCGTCATGGACCGCGTCCTCGACATCGCGGCGCGGCGCCTGCGTCTCGACCCGGCGGAGATCCGGCGCCGTAATTTTCTGCGGCCGCAGGATATGCCGTACCGGCCCGGTCTTACCTATAAGGACGGCGTTCCCGTCGCGTTCGATCCCGGCGACTTCCCCGCGGCCTTCGACAAGCTCCTGAAGCTCTTCGGTTACGAGGAGATGCGGGCGCTGCAGAAGCAGCGCGCCGGTCGCATCCATCGAGTCGGCATTGGACTGTCCTGCTACCTCCAGGGTACCGGGCTGGGCCCCTACGAAGGCGCGAACGTCCGGGTCGACCCGAAGGGGAAGGTGTATATCTACCTGGGGTGCTCATCGCAGGGTCAGAGCCATGCGACCACCCTCGCGCAAATCTGCGCGCAGGAGCTCGGAGTACCCTTCGATGACGTGATCATCGTCGGCGGCGACACGCAGGTGCTTCCTTATGGAGTCGGGCCCTACGCGAGCCGTATTGCCGCTAACGCGGGACCCGCCGTGGCGCGCGCGGCGCGCCAGGTCCGGTTGAAAGCTACGAAAGTCGCCGCGTCAATGCTCGAGGCCGCGGCCGAAGACATCCGCATCACCGGCGGGCGCGCTCATGTGGTGGGCGTGCCGGCCCTCGGTGTTCCGCTCGCGGAAGTCGCCAGGGTGGCGGTCAAGTCCAAGGAACTGCTGCCGGATCCGGGCCTGAATGCGTGTACCTATTTCAATCCGCAGACAGTAACCTGGGCGTTCGGAGCTCAAGCCGCGGCGATAGAAGTGGATGTGGAAACCTGTGAACTGCGCATCCTGAGGTACGCGGCGATACACGACTGCGGGCAGCCGATCAATCCCATGGTGGTCGACGGGCAGCTCCATGGCGGAATCGCGCAGGGCCTCGGCGGGGCGATGATGGAAGAGATCGTCTACGACAGCCTCGGTCAGCTCCGGACCGGAAGCTTCATGGACTACGCCATGCCGAAGGCCGGACAGCTGCCGTCCTTCCTCACGGCGCAGCTCGCGCATCCGTCCATGATCAACGATCTGGGGATCAAGGGCGTCGGCGAGAGCGGCGCCATCTCGCCCGGCGCCGTGATCTCGAACGCAGTCGAAGATGCGCTGGCTGATTTTGGCATCATCATCCGGGAACTGCCGCTCACCCCGGCAAGGATCTTCACGCTCTTGAAAGCGGCCGGAGCCTACAAATGAGCGTCATCGACCTATGAGCATCATCTCCCCATAATGCCTGTGCTGCCGGGGGAGTTGCGGCGATCGTCTTCCCACGCGCCGCGGCTGGCTCCCTGAACAGTGGCAGAGCCGGACGACGGTAGCCTGCTGCCGGTAGTGTAGGTGGGTTCCTCGCGCGGCTCGGCGGCGGCTTTGGGGTCAGTGGGCGTCGTCTCGCAGCCGTAAGTTGCGATGCACAGAACAGAAGCGAGAAACAGCAGGCGGATATGCATTTCCTGGAACCCCCTCGTTGGACTACGGGGCGAGTCTAGCTCATCGGCTCCCCTCGAGCTACCGCGCTTTCATTAGCATCTACTCTGATTCGCCTCCCGTTCATAAGCATCTACCCTGAGTCGCCCCCCGTCTTTATATAGAGTAGATGAGTCCCAAGGAGAGGAGAACATCGTGGTTAAACGACGCCTTATCGGTGCGCTGCTCGCGTGCGCGTCATTGACAATACAGGTCCCGGCGCTCGCGGAAGGAATTGATCTGCAGAATACCCGGAGTTTCCACGGGGGGCCGATCAACAACGAGACCGTGAGTCGACTCAGGGCCAAGTGGGTCTACCAGACAGCACCCGACACTGGAACGGCAAGCAATGCCCAGGGCAGCATCTCGTCCACTCCGGCCGTCGACGGTCCGTATCTCTACTTCAATGACATGACCGGCTACCTGACCAAATTGAACCGCTTCACCGGGAAGCTGATCTGGAGAAAGAATTATGTGAACGATCTCTCGGTCCCGGGTTTTGTCGCGAAGGGCTCGCGCAACACACCATATGTCAAAGGAGACCTGATCATCGTCGGAAGCAACATGGGGCTGGTTGACCGCCTTTGCCGGCTCACCCCAGGAGCCACCCCGAGCGCCCTGGGTTGCGCTTCGGGAGATGGCGCCATCGTGCTCGCGATCAACAAGCAAACCGGTCAAGTCGTCTGGAGAACGAAAGCCGATACGCATCCTTCAGCGAAAATCACTGGATCGATCAGCGGCCACGACAACATGATCTTCGTGCCGGTCGGAAACTGGGAGGAAGATTGGGCCAGGGCCTACCCGAACATCTACGTCGAACCGGTCGACCCGAGCTCGCACTATCCGTGCTGCTCGGCGCGGGGAAGCTTGGTGGCCATGGACGTCAACACGGGACAGATTCGCTGGAAGCGACATACCAACATCGGGAATGACCCCGATCATGAGCTGCCGCAAGAGCTGAGAGCGCTGCTGCAGCCCAAGGGATCCTTCGGCACTTCGACCTACGGGCACAATCCGACGGTCGATGCGGCCAGGCGCCAGGTCTATATCGCCACCGCCCAGACGACCACCGCGCCTCAAGTGGCTCAGGACTGCGAACAGGCCAGGCGAAGAACCGGCGACCCCAACGCGAACATTCCCGGTTTGCCTGCGGGCGTGAACTGCAACAACCTCAACGAGAAGCTGAAGATCTACGCGAATGCGATGCTCGCGATCGACATGGACACGGGGCGTGTCAACTGGGTTCACTACGCTCATAAGTACGATGCCTGGAATCACGCGTGCGGCGCGCCGGACTTATACGGCTGGGCGACTGTGGTTCCGGCGCTCTTCCCCGTGCCGATCTCGAATACGAACAATTGCGGCCAGACTCCGATCGGGCCGGACATGGGATTCGGCCAGCAACCCAAGCTCGTCCGCAACGCCAACCTCGGGGGAGGGAAACGGGGCGACATCGTGGTCGGCGGCAACAAGGACGGCAGGTTGTTCGGGCTCGATCCCGCCACGGGGAGAAAAATCTGGGAGACCAACGTGGAGCCCGGCGGCGTCTACGGCGGATTGCAGTTTGGGCTTGCCGCCGACGATGGCAAGGTGTTCTTTGGAACGACCAATTCGAGGAACATGGGCAGGGACGTCAGAACGCCCTACGTCCCGGTCACGACCTTCCTCGGCATCAACGGTTTTACGGCGCTCGGGTTGAAAACAGGTCCCTTCGTGAAGCGCGATGCGGCGATGCCGGTCGAGTACCCGGCTCCGGCAAATCAGGATCTGCCGTTCCCGGGTCCGAATCTGGTGTATGGGATCAACGACTACCCCAACGTCTATCCGGACCCCGACAAAATAGGCGGCCCCCCCAGCTTCATGAAAGGCCCTGCCAGCGGCCCGGTCGAGCTCTGGACGCTAGTGAATCCGCCATCCGACGTGAGTGCCGATGGACTCACCGTCTTCAACGATCATGGAAGACTCCAGACCATCGACGGGATGGTTCATGCCGTGGATGCCGGCTCCGGGGAGATCTTGTGGCAGCGGCCTGCGTACGATGGCATCAAGGGCACTCTGGGCAATGGGCAGGCCTTTGGCACACTGAGCGTCGGCAATGGAGTCGTGTTCATCGGCTATCAGGACGGCAAGGGAACCATGGTCGCCCTGGATGCCGAGTCTGGAAGGAAGCTCTTCGAGTTTCATAACCAGATCAAGCTCGCCAACGGCTCCGTGATGCAGTCGGGCGCCGTCGAAGGCGGACCTCAGGTCGTTGGCAACATGGTCTATTGGGGTGTCGGCGCGGAGAGTGGAGGTTTGTTTACCAACAGGGACGGGGTCAACGTCAACGCGGGAAGCCGCATGTTCGGATTCGAATTGATGCGCGACCGCGATGAAGGGTCTGAAGATCGCGAGGAAAGCGCCGAATAAGCGACGAGTCCATTATTGGAAAGGCCACTGAGGCAGGCACACGCCCAAAGGCAGGCACACAACTGGAGGCAGGCACACGCCTAATGGAGGGCACTGGTCGTCGGGCGGTGGCGGCGGCACGACGTCCGTGATCTTCGCGACGAAGGCGTCGGCGATAGTGAAGAAGCCGTCGGAGACACCCGCGGGGGTGGCCTGGAAGCTGCCCGCGGTGGCCGGAAAGTCGCCGGAGGCGGTGAATCCCGTAACGTAGGCGTCTGCGCTGGCGTCCACGGCGATCGCGTGGCCTGCGTCACTGCCGCTGCCGCCGAGATAGGTGGAGTAGACGAGGGCGGAGCCGGCGGCATCGAGCTTCGTCACGAAGGCGTCCCAGCTGCCGCCGCCGTAGGTTGCCGTCGCCGTCGTCGGGAAGTCGCTGGAGTTGGTTTCACCCGTCACGAAGGCGTTGCCGGCCGAGTCCACCGCAATGCCGAAGCCTGCCTCTCCGCCGCTGCCGCCGAGGTAGGTGGAGTAAACGAGGGCGCAGCCGGTGGGATCGAGCTTCGTCACGAAGGCGTCGCTGACGAACGTACCGCCGCCGTAGGTTGTCTGGAAGGCCCCCATCGTCGTCGGAAAGTCGGTGGAGTCGGTCAACCCGGTCACGTAGGCGTTTCCGGCCGCGTCTACGGCGAGCCCGAAGATCACGTCTCCGCCACTACCCCCGAGGTAGGTGGAGTAGACGAGGGCGGAGCCGGTGGGATCAAGCTTCGCCACGAAGCCGTCGTCGATGCCGCCGCCGTAGGTCGTCTGGAAGGCCCCTGCGGTCGTCGGGAAGTCGATGCCGGCGCCACCGGTTACGTAGACGTTGCCCGAGGCGTCCACCGCGATCCCGCTGCCCCCGGCTGGGAGGTAGGTGGAGTAGATGAGGGAGACGGAGCCGGCGGGATTGAGCTTCGTCACGAACCCGCTGCTCCCGCTGGCGGGGGTCGTCTGAAAGGCCCCTAACGTCGTCGGGAAGTTGCCGGATTGGGTAAGTCCCGTCACGTAGGCGTTGCCGGCCGGATCCACCGCGATCGCACTGCCCTCGTCAAGGCCGCTGCCGCCGAGGTAGGTGGAGTAGAGGAGCGCAGAGCCGGCGGCATCGAGCTGCGTCACGAAGGCGTCACCACCATTGGACACATCGCCTCCGAAGGTCGGCTGAACCGCCGTCGGCGTCGTCGGGAAGTTGCTGGAGTTGGTATTCCCCGTCACGAAGGCGTTGCCGGCGGAGTCCACCGCGATGCCGTAGCCTACCTCTGAGTTATTGCCACCGAGGTAGGTGGAGTAGACGAGAGCGGAGCCGGTGGGATTCAGCTTCGTCACGAAGGCGCTGTGGCCGGGGAGGGTCGTCTGAAAGGCCCCTGCCGTCGTCGGAAAGTCGGGCGAGAAAGTCCTGCCGGTCAGATAGGCGTTGCCGTCTGCGTCCACGGCGATCGCGCGGCCCCGGTCGTCAGCGCCGCCGCCGAGGTAGGTGGAATAAGAAAGTACCGGGTCGATGACCAGCGCTCGGCTGGCTTCATGAGGCGCGACCTTGAAGCCGACCTGATGCTCGCCCGTGAGCACGTAGCCGCCCGGGATTTCCTTCCTGACGCCGCCGACCTCCTGATAGATGAAGGGCTTTTGCTGGCGTAGCGTGCCTGCGGCCGTGTGGATCACCAGATCGCCCTGGACATCATCCACTTCCACCTTGTCGGCACCCGCAAAGCGAAGCGCGATGGCGCCGGGGTCGGCGCCCGGACGCACGACGAAGTCGTATTCCAGCTGCCGCTGTTTACCGTAGTACACGAGGTCGATACCGGGATAGACCTCGCGGTAATGGACTTTCGCGTAGGTCGGGACGTTGGTGCGCCACTTCGCGGGATCGTTGCCGATGAAGTAGTTGGCCTTGCCGGGCAGCTCCTCCAGCCCCGCCACGCGCGCAGCGGGGTTGGCGCCGGCGAAGCTCATGCGCAGCACGGACCCGGTCACTGGCTTTCGCGACTCCGCCCTGCTCCGTGCGGCTGGCTTGCGCGCGAGCGACTCCGGCTTGATCAACGTCAGCGCAGCACCGGTGGGGGTGAGAAAGAGACTGAAGCCGGGGCCGCGCGCGAGGAAGCGCACATCCTCGTGCGTCTGCCCGCGATTCGCCTCGAAGTGCAACGGCAGCTTGCCGTAGGCCTCGCTCACGCGAGCATCTGCCGCTGCGGCTGCGGGACAAGCGAAGCCGACGACGAATGGGAACAGCACGAACATCCGGCGAGACGCGTTCTTGAACACGACTACCTTCCTACGACTTGCGGTAGCGAGAGGTTTGACAGCGCGACTCATCGGCATTCATGCGCTCCTCTCATCACGTGTACGCTGCTCGTGTTACAGGACAGAATTTCCGCGATGCCTCTGTTGGACTATGTGCACGATTTGCGCTTGCTACGGGTTGCAGGGCTTCGGAGATAACCGGCGCGGCTTGAGGGATCGCTACGCGAAGTTTGCGACGGAGAATTTGGCTACCGCAGCTGCGCGGATCGAGGCCGTAAGCGCATCTTCGCTACGGTCCCGTAACTAGGTGGCTCCCCGACCAGGGCTCGAACCTGGGACCTGCGGATTAACAGTCCGTCGCTCTACCAACTGAGCTATCGGGGATCCGGGACGACCGCGGATTTTACCATCGCCTACTCGATGACCTTCGCGATCGCGTCGGCCACGTAGTCGACGTTCTTGGAGTTGAGCGCGGCGACGCAGATGCGGCCGGTGTCGATGGCGTAGATCGAGTATTCCGCGCGCAGCCTCTGTACTTGCGCCTTGCTCAGCCCGGAATACGAGAACATGCCGCGCTGGGCGAGGACGAAGCTGAAATCGGCGCCCGGCGCGCGCGCGTGGATTTTCTCGACCAGCTGCTTGCGCATGGCCTTGATGCGCTCGCGCATCGCGCCCAGCTCGCGGTCCCACAGGCTGCGCAGCTGTGGGCTGGCGAGCACGCTCGCCACGATCTGCCCGCCGTGCGTCGGCGGATTGGAATAATTGCCGCGCACCACGCGCTTCAATTGCGACAGCACCCTTGACGCCTCCTCGGCGCTCGCGCTCACCACGCTGAGCGCGCCGACGCGCTCGCCGTAGAGCGAGAACGACTTCGAGAACGAGCTCGACAGGAACACCGGCGTCATGGCGCCGGCGAACAGCCGCGCCGCGTAGCCGTCGGCCTCCAGCCCGTCGGCGAAGCCCTGGTAGGCGAGGTCGAGGAACGGCACCAGGCCGCGCGACATGACGATGTCCAGCACCTTGCTCCATTGCTCGCGGCTGAGGTCGACGCCGGTCGGGTTGTGGCAGCAGGCATGCAGGACCACGATCGACCCGGCGGGAAGGGCGCCCAGGGCGCGCTGCATGCCGGCGAAGTCGAGGCCATGCGTCTTCGCGTCGTAATACGGGTACGAGTCGACGGTGAAGCCTGCGGCCTCGAACAGCTGCCGGTGGTTCTCCCAGCTCGGGTCGCTGATCCAGAGCTGCGCGCCCGGGCTGATGCGCCTGAGGAAATCGGCGCCGATCCTCAGGCCGCCGGTGCCGCCGAGCGCCTGGACGGTAACAATATTGTTCTTTGGTGAACCAAAAACCAGTTCCTGCACCGCGCGGTCGTACGCGGCGAGGCCGTCGATCGGCAGATAGCCGCGCGACGGGGTGTTCTTCAGCCGCTCGCTCTCGGCATGCCGCACGCACTCGAGCAGGGGGATTTTGCCGGTGTCGTCGTAATACACGCCCACGCCAAGGTTCACCTTGCGCGGGTTCGGGTCGGCGGCGAACGCCTCGGTGACGCCGAGGATCGGGTCGCTGGGGGCCATCGGCACCGAAGCCAGCAAGGACGGTGAGTGCGGTGCGTTCATCTGTTACGATTTAAAATTTCTCTAGACGAAATTCTACCCGTGCCGGTCACGTTTCCCAACAGTCCTTTTCGCCTGCAGCAGCTCTACGAGCCCGCGGGCGACCAGCCCCAAGCGATCGACCAGCTCGCCGAAGGCATCGGCGACGGCCTCGCGTTCCAGACGCTGCTCGGGGTGACCGGCTCCGGCAAGACCTACACCATGGCGAACGTCATCGCGCGGCTCGGCCGCCCGGCGCTGGTGCTCGCGCCCAACAAGACGCTCGCCGCGCAGCTCTACTCCGAGTTCCGCGAGTTCTTCCCGCAGAACGCGGTCGAGTACTTCGTCTCCTATTACGACTACTACCAGCCCGAGGCCTACGTTCCGGCGCGCGACCTGTATATCGAGAAGGACTCCTCGATCAACGAGCACATCGAGCAGATGCGCCTGTCGGCGACGAAGTCGCTGATGGAGCGGCGCGACGTGGTGATCGTGGCGACGGTGTCGGCGATCTACGGCATCGGCGACCCCTCCGAGTACCACGGCATGATCCTGCACCTGCGCCAGGGCGAGAAGATGCCGCAGCGCGACGTGCTGGCGCGGCTGGTGGCGATGCAGTACGAGCGCAACGAGCTCGACTTCCGGCGCGGCACCTTCCGCGTGCGCGGCGACGTGATCGACGTGTTCCCCGCGGAGCATGCCGAGCATTCGATTCGAATCTCCCTTGAGGATGATCTGGTGGAAAGACTCGAGGTGTTCGACCCGCTGACCGGCCGCGTGCTGCACCCGATGGTGCGCTTCACGGTCTATCCGTCGAGCCACTACGTCACCCCGCGCGAGACCACCTTGCGCGCGGTCGAGGCGATCAAGCTGGAGCTGCGCAGCCGCATCGAGTTTTTCCAGAACGCCGGCCGGCTGGTCGAGGCGCAGCGCATCGAGCAGCGCACGCGCTTCGACCTCGAGATGCTGGCCGAGCTCGGCTTCTGCAAGGGCATCGAGAACTACTCGCGGCACCTGTCGGGCCGCCAGGCGGGCGAGCCTCCGCCTACGCTGATCGACTACCTGCCGCAGGACGCGCTGATGATCATCGACGAGAGCCACGTTACGGTCCCGCAGCTCGGTGGCATGTACCGCGGTGACCGCTCGCGCAAGGAAAACCTGGTGGAATACGGCTTCCGACTGCCTTCGGCGCTCGACAACCGGCCGCTGCGCTTCGATGAGTTCGAGAAGGTGGTGCGCCAGACGGTCTTCGTATCGGCCACGCCGGCCGAGTACGAGCGGCAACACTCGGGGCAGGTGGTGGAGCAGGTGGTGCGCCCCACGGGCCTCATCGATCCGCAGGTCGTGGTGCGGCCGGCATCCACCCAGGTCGACGACCTGCTGTCTGAAATCAGCCTCAGGGTGAAAAAGCAAGAGCGCGTGCTGGTTACCACGTTGACCAAGCGCATGGCCGAAGAGCTCACCGATTATCTCGCCGAGCATGGCGTGAAGGTGCGCTACCTGCACTCCGAGGTCGAGACCGTCGAGCGCGTGGAAATCATCCGCGACCTGCGCCTGGGGGAGTTCGACGTGCTGGTGGGCATCAACCTGCTGCGCGAGGGCCTCGACCTGCCCGAAGTCTCGCTGGTCGCCATCCTGGACGCCGACAAGGAGGGATTCCTGCGCTCCGAGCGTTCCCTCATCCAGACGATGGGGCGGGCGGCGCGGCACATAAACGGCATGGCCATCCTCTACGCCGACAGGGAGACCGATTCGATCAAGCGGGCCATCGCCGAAACCGACCGCCGGCGGCGCAAGCAGGTTACTTACAACGAGCGCCATAGCATTACGCCCAAGGGCGTGATCAAGCGGATCAAGGACCTGATCGACGGCGTCTACGACGCTTCGGAGATGAAAGTCGCACAGGAAGAGGCGCGTTACGAAGCGATGTCCGAGAAGCAGATCTCACGCGAGATCAAGGCGCTGGAGAAGAAGATGCTCGAGCACGCGAAGAACCTCGAGTTCGAGGAGGCGGCGAAGGCGCGCGACCAGCTCGGCGAGCTCAAGAAGCGGGTGTTCGGGGTGGCGCTCGCCTCCGAATGAGGGGTGCGTTTTCAGTCGTCGTCCGGGTCGCTCGGGGCGAGGATGGCGATGCCATTCGCATTCGGCACGCCGAGGTTGATCGCCGCGCCGCTGAGGCTAAGTTCGCCGAACGCGTTATAGGTCAGCAACGACAAATGAGACTGTCCGGCGCCGTGGTCAATCACTCCCAGGACGCCCTTGTCCGCATCGATATCGGTTGGTGCGCCGCCTGGGACTTGCGCGGCCACTGAGGTGTCCACGAAGACATTGCTCCCCGTACCAATCAAACGGCTGATGGTCTTGCTCGCCGTGTTGACGGTGAAGACATATTTTCCGACTCTTGTCGTCCAGCACGGAGCGCTCTGGCCTGCGGCGGTAACCGCCGTGAACGCGCCGTCTCGGAATAGTCCGTTCTGACTGCTGTGCGCCAACGTGATGAGCGCCGTGCCATCAGGATAGACGGAAAACCCGAACGGTGTGAGCGTCCCCGCGGGTGCCGACACGGCATCGGGAGCTGCGCCGGTTACGGCACCGTTCCGAAGGGGCACGATATCGACTGTTCCCGGAAGCGGATCGGTTTTCAACGTCACCAGCAGACTTTGCTTGTCGAGCACACCCACTTGTGCCGTGCTGCCGATGGGAGGCGTAGCGCCCCCCGCCAACTCCAGCGCGGCGGACCCGTCCCTCCACACGACATTGTCGTGATGCAGCTCGAACGAATCGATAGTCGCCGACCCTGCCACATACATGTGATCGTTGCCAAAATCTATGCTCACCGGAGCGCTCGTCGTGGTCACCATCCTGTCGAAACTCAGCCGGTCTGCATGGCGTTTGAACAACGCTACCGAATTCGACCCGTAATTCACGACGGCAACGAGCTTACCGTTGAGCTGCCTGACGCCTCTCGCATTACCGCCGACGCCGCCCTTCCCATGGGTGGAGAGGGTCTGGAGCAAGGCCTGGGTGCGAGTGTCGTAGACCTCGATCTGGTTCGCCTGCGGATCATTCGTCATCACCACGGCCAACGTGGTGCCGCCCTGATCGGCATGGACGCTCGCCATGCTTGCTGCGAGGATCAGTAGAGCCGCCGTATTTCTCGGAATTACCGACCTGAACATGGTTCTTTCCTTTCAAGAGGTGTATCGATTGGAGTGGAAGTGACGCGAGCCTTGGTCGAGGCGCCTCGTTCATCCTTACAGGTGCTTTTCGTCTGCACCGGCAATATCTGCCGGTCCCCCACGGCGGAAGCGGTGCTAAGAGAGCTGGGTCGCAAGGAGGGTGTGCCGCTGCACGTCGAGTCGCGAGGCACGCACGACTACCATGTCGGCGAGCCGCCGGACGAGCGCGCCCAGCACCATGCCAGGCGCCGCGGCTACGACCTGAGCGCGCTGCGCGCGCGCAAGCTGACCGGGCGCGACTTCAAGCAGTTCGATCTGATCCTGGCAATGGACCAGGGACACCTCGGCGTGCTGCGGCGCATGTGTCCTGCCGAACATGCTTCGAAAGTAAGGCTGTTCATGCCGGGACGCGATGTGCCGGACCCCTACTACGGCGGCCCGGAGGGCTTCGAGCAGGTCCTCGATCTGGTGGAGGCCGGGTGCCGCGAGCTCCTGGCCGAGATCAAAAGCTAGCTCAGGCAGGCAGCCGCATGATCTCGAGGTCGGCGGGCGAAAACCGCTCGAGCACGCGGCTGGCGAACTCGAGGTCGCTCGCGCGCCGCGCGAAAATGATGTTGCCGAAGTAGGTGCCGAGCCGCAGCTCCTCCATCACCGGCGCAGCCGGCCGCAGTCCCTCGCGCGACAGCCGCAGCTGGTCCGGATTGACCTGCCAGCCATGGCTCAGCAGCCACTCGACCGCGCCGCGCGTCCCGGGCAGGCTCGGGTCGCATTCCAGCAGCAGGCTGCGGACCTTGCCGCGCTCGAGCAGCCGCCGCATGCCGCCGATCACCCTGTGCTCGTGGCCATCGACGTCGATCTTCACGTGGTCGGGAGCCGGCAGCGCGCCGCTCTCGACCAGGTGATCGATCGAAAACGCCACGCTTCCCTGCCTGAAGCGGGTTTCGGCGGCGTAGTTCCTGCTCGGCTCGCCGAAGTCGTGAAACGAGTGGCCGGTGGCGAAATCGCGCAGCAGCAGGCTCGACACCTGGACCGGCTGCTCGCCGATCGCGGCGCAGTAAGCCGTGATGCTGCGCTGAGCCTGGTTGAGGAAGATGTTGCGGTAGAGCTCTGCATAGTTCTGTGATTCTGGCTCGAAAGCGTACACTTCGACGCCCGCGGCGACGCCGGCGTACAGGCTGTAGATGCCGATGTTCGCCCCGACGTCGACGAACACTTCGCCGGACGCGAAAGACTCGATCCAGTCGATCGTGCCGGGCTCCTTCGTGAACAGCGTCTGCACGCGCCATTGACATGCCGGCGTGCCGATGCCGTAGCGCAGCGTGCGCCCATCGAGGTTCAGCTCGGCGAACGTGAAAGGCCGCTCCGCATCGGTGAGGTTTTTCGCGACCGCCACCTTGCCGATGTCGTAGAGCGGCGGGGTGAGCCAGGGTTTTTTTTCTACGGCCAGCGCGCTACTTCCTGGTCTCGATCTGGACCAGCTCGTCGTCCTGCTGCGCAGGCGGCTTCGAGCGCTCGCGGCGCGGCCTGCCGAGGTGCTCCTCCGGCTGCTCGGCGGCCTGCGGCTGTGCCGGTGCCTTGGCGCGGTCGGTCTCGATCATCACCAGTCCGGCGCTTTCGAGATACTCCTTCGGATCGATGCGCGGCGCCTCCACGCTGGGGGCCGGGGAGGGTGCCGGCTCGGATTTCACCGGCATGGGTTCTTCCCTTTGAACGGGCTGTTGTGTCTCAGCGGGAGCCGCTACCGGCGCATTCTCGTCGCGGCGCTCGCGGTGCCGGTCCCGGCGATGCCTGCGCCCGCCGCGGCGCTGCTCGTCGGCTTCGCGCTCGGGCGCGCGCTGCTGCTGTGGCTGCTGGGGTTGTGGCGGTCGCGGCGGACGCTGCTGCTCCGGCCGGCGATCGCCGCGCGGCGCCTGCCCATCGCGGCGCTGCTCGAGCCGGCCCTGCTGCTGGCGATCGCCTCCGCCGCGGCCCTCGCGGCGCTGGCCGTCGCGTCGAGCGTCGCGGCGCTGCTGGTCCGGTCGCGAATCGCGCCGCTGTTGAGGGTCGCGTCGCGGCTCGCGAGGAGGTGTTGGCTGCGAAATGCTCTTGACTGGAGCCGGGGCCGGCGCCGCCGGCCCGGCCTTGAACCAGCCGAAGATGCGGTCGACGATTCCGGTGCGCGCTTCGTTGGAAGCAGCCTGCGTCGCAGCCGCGGCGGGCTGAGGCTGCGGTGCCCGGACCGCCGGCTGCGGGCGCGCCTGGGGCATCGGCGCCGGCTGGTCCGGCGTGATGCCCTGGACGACCGCGACCTGGCGCTCGCGCTTCGGCTCGGCTTCCTCGCCAGGGGCTTTGGGCTCCTCGGGCCGCTCGACCAGCTCGTAGCTCGAAGGCACGTGCTCCATTTCGTTGAGCTCTTCGTGCCGCAGCCTCTGCACCTTGTAGTGCGGCGTCTCGAGGTGCGGGTTCGGCACCAGCACGATGTTGACCTTGAGCCGCGCCTCGAGCTTCTGGATCTCGGCGCGCTTCTCGTTGAGCAGGAACGAGGACACGTCCACCGGCACCTGCGCGTGCACCGCGCCGGTGTTCTCCTTCATCGCCTCCTCCTGCAGGATCCGCAGCACGTGCAGCGCGGTCGACTCGGTGCCGCGGATGAAGCCGGTGCCGCTGCAGCGCGGGCAGCTGATGTGCGCGGTTTCCTCCAGCGAGGGCTGCAGCCGCTGGCGCGACAGCTCCATCAGGCCGAAGCGCGAGATCTTGCCGATCTGCACGCGGGCGCGGTCGAACTTCAGCGCGTCGCGCAGGCGGTTCTCGACGTCGCGCTGGTTGCGCTGCGATTCCATGTCGATGAAATCGATCACGATCAGGCCGCCGAGGTCGCGCAGCCTGAGCTGGCGGGCGACTTCGTCGGCCGCCTCCAGGTTCGTGCGCAGCGCGGTCTCCTCGATGTCGCCGCCGCGCGTGGCGCGGGCCGAGTTGACGTCGATGGCAACCAGCGCCTCGGTGTGGTCGATGACGATCGCGCCGCCGGAGGGCAGGGCGACCTGGCGCGAATAGGCGTTCTCGATCTGGTGCTCGATCTGGAAGCGCGAGAACAGCGGCACGTCGTCGCGGTAGAGCTTGACCTTGCTGACGTTGCCCGGCATCACGGTCTGCATGAAGGCGCGGGCCTGCTCGTAGATCTCCTCGGTATCGATCAGGATCTCGCCGACATCGGGCTGGAAGTAGTCGCGGATCGCCCGGATGACGAGGCTCGACTCGAGGTAGATGAGGAACGGCTTCTTCGACGGGTCGGCCGAGGCGCTTTCGACCGCGCGCCACAGCTGCATCAGGTAGTTCAGGTCCCAGTTCAGCTCTTCCGGCGTGCGGCCGATCGCCGCGGTGCGCGCGATGACGCTCATGCCATCGGGCAGTTGCAGCTGGTCGAGCGTGTCGCGAAGCTCGTTGCGGTCTTCGCCCTCGACCCGGCGCGAGACGCCGCCGCCGCGCGGATTGTTCGGCATCAGGACCAGGTAGCGTCCCGCCAGGCTGATGAAGGTGGTCAGCGCGGCGCCCTTGCTGCCGCGCTCGTCCTTCTCGATCTGGACGATCAGCTCCTGGCCTTCGCGCAGCGCATCCTGGATGCGGGCGCGGCCGACGTCGATGTCCGGCTTGAAATAGCTGCGGGAGACTTCCTTGAACGGGAGGAACCCGTGCCGCTCCTCGCCGTAGTCGACGAAGGCGGCTTCGAGGCTGGGCTCGATGCGGGTGATGATGCCTTTGTAGATGTTGCTCTTGCGCTGCTCCCTTGAGGCTGATTCGATGTCGAGGTCGACTAGCTTCTGCCCTTCTACGATCGCGACGCGCAGCTCTTCCTGCTGGGTCGCGTTAAACAACATGCGCTTCACTTTTTGTTCTCCTGCGCGCGCAGGAGACTTCTGCTCAGTCGGTCCGGGCTCTCCTGATGTGGGAAAGGGAAAGGATGGTTAGAGGATAAACTGGCCTGCGCGCGCTTCTAGTGGTATCGCTGCTTCCGGTGAGCGAAATTAACCAGCGCTTCAGGCCCGGCTGTGGCCGGACAGGAGACGGGTTGCAGGCGCTTGCCTGTGTCTCGCAACTCGAAGCGACTCGGGGATAATAAAGAAAATGAATGACTTAAGCAAGGCGCGGGCAACCTGGCTCGAGGTCGGCGAGGAAAGCGCCGCGCAGCGCATCGACAATTTTCTGCTGCGGCGGCTGAAAGGCGTGCCGAAGAGTCATGTGTACCGCGTGCTGCGCAGCGGCGAGGTGAGGGTCAATAGCGGCCGCGTTCGTCCCGAGTACCGGCTGCAGGTGGGAGACCGGATACGGGTTCCCCCGATAAGGATTGCCCCACGGCCTGCGCTGGCCAGACCGTCGCAGTTTCCAATAGTCTTTGAGGACGCCGCCCTGCTGGTGATCGACAAGCCGGCCGGCGTAGCCGTGCACGGCGGCAGCGGCGTCAGCTATGGCGTGATCGAGTCCCTGCGCGCCGCCCGGCCGCAGGCGAAGGTGCTCGAGCTTGCGCACCGGCTCGATCGCGACACTTCGGGATTGCTGATTCTCGCCAAGAAGCGCAGCGCCTTGGTCGAGCTGCATCGCCTGCTGCGCGAAGGCGAGGTGAAGAAGGTCTATGTGGCCGTCGTAAAGGGCGTTCTTGACAAGACCATGCTCGAAATCCGTGCGCCGCTGCGCAAGTACGTCTCGGCGAAGGGCGAGCGGCGAGTGAGCGTCGGAGAAGGCGGACGCGAGGCGGTGACGCGCGTCAAGGCGCTGAAAAGCGGCAGGGATTACAGCGTCCTGGAGGTGCGTCTGCTCACCGGACGAACACACCAGATCCGCGTGCACCTTGCTCACGCCGGGCACCCGATCCTGGGCGACGACAAATATGGCGATTTCTCGCTTAACCATGCGCTTGCGAAGCAGGGCGTGCGGCGGCTGTTCCTGCATGCCCGGCGGCTGGAATTCGCGCATCCGATCAGCGGCGAACACGTCGAGCTGGAAGCGAAACTGCCAGACGACATGCGCGCTTTCGTGGAACAGCCATGAGCTATTCGCTCATCATCTTCGACTGGGATGGCACGCTGATCGATTCCGCCGGCACCATCGTCGAATGCATCCAGCAGGCAAGCGCCGAGCTCGGCCTCGAGGTGCCGGACCGCAGCCGCGCGAGCCATGTCATCGGCCTCGGGCTGCAAGATTCGTTGCGGCTCGCGGTGCCCGGCCTGCCCGCGGAGCGCTACGCCGAGTTCGTAGAGCTCTATCGCAAGCATTTCCTGGAGCGCGAAGATGCGATACGGCTGTTTCCCGGCATAGAAGCTCTGCTGAAAACCTTGTCGCAGACCCGTCTGCTGGCGATCGCGACCGGCAAGAGCCGGCGCGGGCTGGAGCGCGCGCTGCAGGCGACCGGCCTGAAGGCGTATTTTTCGGCGTCGCGCTGCGCCGACGAGACGACGCCCAAGCCAGCCCCTGCGATGCTGCAGGAAATCATCGAAGAGCTGAGCACACCGGTGGAACATGCGCTGATGATCGGCGACACCTCGCATGACATCGAGATGGCGCGCGGCGCGGGTATCGACGCGCTGGCGGTGACCTACGGGGCGCATCCCGAGCCGGCGCTGCGCGCCTGCGGCCCGCGGGGCTGCGTGTCGAGCGTAACGGCGTTAACCGAATGGCTGGAACGCAACGCCTGATCTGCGCCTCGAGCGCGCTGATGGATGCGGGACGCGGCGTGCGCTTCGAGGTCGAGTACTTCGGGCAGAACGCGCCCGCGTTCGCGGTACGCTACGGCGGCCAGGTGCACGCCTATCTCAACCGCTGCGCGCATGTCGCGATGGAACTCGACTGGCAGGAAGGGGTATTTTTCGACCTGGCCGGGCGCGATTTGCTATGCTCCACGCACGGTGCGACCTACGACGCCCGTAGCGGCCGCTGCCTCGGCGGGCCATGCGGCGGGACCCCCCTGGTAAAGCTCACGATCGAGGAGCGCGACGGCATGGTTTTCTTCACGGGGTTTGCAGATGACTGAAAACAGCGGTCAGTGGGAACGCGAGCTGGTGACCAGGCTTGCCACGGCGGCGGTGCGCGAGCAGCGGCGCGCGCGCCTGTGGGGCATCTTTTTCAAGCTGCTCACTTTCGCCTACCTCACGCTCGTATTGCTGCTCGCGGTCGACTGGAAGGGGGGCGCCGACGTTGTCCGCGGCAAGAAGCACACCGCGATGGTCGACCTGAACGGCATCATCGCGCCCGGCACCGACGCGAGCGCCGACAAGGTGACGAGCGCGCTGCAGGCGGCTTTCAAGGACAAGAACACGCAAGGGGTCGTGCTGCGCATCAACAGCCCGGGCGGCAGCCCGGTGCAGTCGCAGACGATTTACGACGAGATGCGCAGGCTGCGCAAGAAATACCCCGATATCCCGCTCTACGCGGTAGTAGAGGACATCTGCGCCTCGGGCGGCTACTTCGTCGCCGCCGGCGCCGATCGCATCTACGTCAGCAAGTCGAGCATCGTCGGCTCGATCGGCGTGCTGATGAACGGCTTCGGCTTCACGGGGCTGATGGACAAGCTCGGCATCGAGCGGCGCCTGATCACCGCCGGCGAGCACAAGGGCATGCTGGATCCCTTTTCACCCCTCGACGAGAAGGACAGGCAATACGCCAAGCAGCTGATGGAGGAGATCCACCGGCAGTTCATCGGCGTGGTGCGCGAGGGGCGGGGGAAGCGGCTGAAGGAAACCCCCGACATGTTCAGCGGCCTGATCTGGAGCGGGGAAAGGAGCGTCGAGCTCGGCCTGGCCGACGGCTTCGGCAGCCTCGACTCGATCGCCCGCGAGGTGATCAAGGCCGAGGACATCGTCGACTACACGCAGAAGGAGGGCATCGCGGAAAAATTCGCCAGGCGCTTCGGCGCCAGCGCCGCCAGCGCGCTCGCCGAGTTCGCGCTGCGCGCTTCACCGGGAATCCGCTAGCAGCAGGAATACCGCCGGGCGCCGGCCGATCTGCCGCCTTTCACGGCGCCAGCCGCCCACGGTTTTCGTCACCACCGACTCGCCCGGCAGGCTGAGGTCGGCGGCCACGCAAAGCCGGGTGCTCTCGCTGCAGCATTCCATCAACGCCGCGAACAGGGCCTCGTTGCGGTACGGGGTCTCGATGAAGATCTCGGTTTCGCGCTCGCTGCGCGAGCGTTTTTCCAATGCCCGGATGCGCGAGTCCCGGTCTGACTTTTCTCGAGGCAAGTAGCCGCAAAACGCAAACCGCTGGCCTTCGAGGCCGGAGGCCATCAGCGCGAGGGTGATGGAGGAGGGGCCGATGAGCGGCACCACGCGGAAGCCGGCGAGATGCGCCGCCTCGACGAGCGCGGCCCCGGGGTCGGCGATCGCCGGGCAGCCGGCTTCCGACAGCAGGCCCAGCGACCGACCTGCCTGAAGCGGTTCAAGCAGAGAAGCGAGCTCCTGTTCCAACGGGTTGATATTCAATTCGCGGATCGCGCAGGGCATTCCCACGGCGGCAAGAAAAGCGCGCGCGCTCTTCGCGTTCTCGACGGCGAAGTCGCGCAGGGACTGGACGGTGCGCAGCGCAGGCGCGGGCAACGCGTCGGCCGGCGCGCCTCCCAGCGGGGTCGGAATGGCGTAGAGGATCAACCGAGCACCGGCATGCCGGCCCGCTCCAGCATTTCCGTGAGCGCGATCAAGGGCAGGCCGATGAGCGACGTCGGGTCCTCGGTCTCCATGCGCGCGATGAGCGCGATGCCCAGCCCCTCCGCTTTGGCGCTGCCGGCGCAGTCATAGGGATGCTCGCGGCGCAGGTACGCTTCGATGCGCTCATCATCGAGCTTGCGGAAAACCACGCGGCAAAGCACCACCCGCGATTGGGTTTCATTGTTCCTCGAATCCAGCAATGACACTGCGGTATGAAAGTCTGCGGACTTGCCGCTCAGGCTGCGCAACTGCTCCGTCGCCCTTGCATGATTGCCCGGCTTGCCGAGGGGCCGGCCCTCGCTCGACGCCACCTGGTCGGAGCCGATGACCAACGCGTCGGCGAAGCGCGTTGCGACCGAGCGCGCTTTGAGCACAGACAGGCGCAGCGCGGTTTCGGGCGCCGCCTCCCCGGGCAGCGCGCTTTCATCGCAGTCCGGTCCGGCGGTCTCGAAGCGCAGACCCAGGCGCTCCAGAAGCTCGCGGCGGTACCTCGAGGTGGAAGCCAGCACAAGCTCTCGGGGCTGATCCATCACATTGTTTTGACGTGAATTTTCCAAGGATGATATCATTCAATGTTTATGTCGCACCAGCCGGTGATCGACGGCTTCGAGTTCGCGTCGGCCGGGGCGGCGCAGCAGGGGGCCTGGCCGCTGAGCGGCTTTGCGCGCCTGCGCGAGCTGCTCGCGTCGGACGCCGGCGAGGTCGGGTACGCGCTGCAGGGGACGCGCGACGCGCGCGGGCGGCCCAGTCTGCGGGTCAGCGTAAGCGGCACGTTGCAGCTGCGCTGTCAGCGCTGCCTCGAGCCGATGCCGTTCAAGGTGCAAGCTGAAGAGCTGCTGGTGCTGGCGGCGACGCAGTCCGAGATCGACGCCGAGCCGGCCGACGCGAGCGTGCCGGACCGGGTCGTTGCCGGCAAGGAGATGGCGGTGCGCGAGCTGATCGAGGACCAGCTGATCCTCGAGCTGCCGTATGCGCCGCGGCACGAATTCTGTAACGGCCTGGAAACCGAGGCGGATGCGAGTATCTCGCCTTTCGCCGGCTTGCGCGGGCTGATTCAACGCAAGCAGTAATTTTCTAGAGGAGTCGAACCATGGCAGTGCAGCAGAACAAGAAATCGGCGTCGCGGCGCGGCACGCATCGCGCGCACGATCACCTCAGCGGCCCGACGCTCGCGGTCGAGCCGACCACCGGCGAGACGCACCTGCGCCACCACGTCAGCCCGACCGGCTTCTACCGCGGCAGGAAAGTCACCAAACCCAAGAGCGAGTAGCCCCGCTGATCACCGTAGCCGTCGATTGCATGGGAGGCGATCACGGCCCCCATGTGACGGTGCCGGCCGCGCTCGGGTTCCAGGCGCGGCTCGCTGACGTCGACATGGTGCTGGTCGGCCTGCGCGACGCGCTCGAAGCCGAGCTCGCCGCGAGCGGCGTGGCCGCAGGCCCGCGGCTGCGCCTGCATCATGCGAGCGAGGTGGTGGCAATGGATGAGCCGCCGGTGCAGGCGCTGCGCTACAAGAAGGACTCGTCGATGCGGGTGGCCGTCAACCTGGTAAAGAGCGGCGAGGCGCATGCCTGCGTGAGCGCCGGCAACACCGGCGCCCTGATGGCGATCTCGCGCTTCGTGCTGAGGACTCTGGCCGGCATCGACCGGCCCGCGATCGCCAGCGTGCTGCCGAACATGCGCCGCACCAATACGTACGTGCTCGATCTCGGCGCGAACGTTGACTGCACACCGGAGAATCTGCTGCAGTTCGGCATCATGGGAGCGATGCTGGTGTCGGCGCTCGAGCACAAGGAGCGGCCGTCGGTGGGGCTGCTCAACATCGGTGTCGAGGACATCAAGGGAAACGAAACGGTGAAGCAGGCCGCCGACCTGCTGCGCTCGAGCGGCCTCAACTTCGCCGGCAATGTCGAAGGCGACGACATCTACAAGGGCGGCGTCGACGTCGTGGTGTGCGACGGCTTCGTCGGCAACGTGGCGCTCAAAGCCTCGGAAGGCGTGTTGCAGATGATGGCAAGCGCGCTGCGCGAGGAATTCTCCCGCAACCCCTTCACGCGGCTGGCAGCGCTGGTAGCCCTTCCGGTGACCCGCGCTTTCCGCCAGCGCATGGACCATCGCCGCTACAACGGCGCCAGCCTGCTTGGCCTGCGCGGCATCGTCATCAAGAGCCATGGCTCGGCGGACGTGTTCGCCTTCGGCCAGGCGCTGGAGCGCGCGGTGGAGGAAGTGCGCAACAGCGTTCCGCAGCGAATTGCCGCGCGCATGGCGCAATTGCAGGTGGCGGCGGCATGATCTATTCGCGCATCGTGGGCACCGGCAGCTACCTGCCGCCGCGCGTGATGACGAACCTCGAATTTGCCGCGCGCCTGGACACGAGCGACGCGTGGATCCGGGAGCGCACGGGAATCGTTCAACGCCACATCGCCGACCCGGCGCAGGGCTCGAGCGATCTCGCGCTGCAGGCCAGCCGGCGCGCGCTCGACGCCGCCGGCGTCGGCGCCGAAAGCATCGATCTCATCGTGCTCGCCACCTCGACGCCGGACTACATCTTTCCCAGCACCGCCTGCCTGCTGCAGGCGAAGCTTGGCGTCAAGGGATGCGCGGCGTTCGACCTCCAGGCGGTCTGCAGCGGTTTCGTGTACGCGCTGGCAACGGCCGACAGCTTCATCCGCTCGGGACAGTACCAGCGCGCCCTGGTCATCGGCGCCGAGGTCTTCTCCCGCATTCTCGACTGGAACGACCGCGGCACCTGCGTGCTGTTCGGCGACGGCGCCGGCGCCGTGGTCCTTGCCGCAGGCTCGAAGCCGGGCGTCCACGCCAGCGTGCTGCGCGCCGACGGCAGCCAGGTCGACATGCTGTCGGTGCCGGGCAACGTCTGCAACGGCCGCGTCATCGGCTCGCCGTTCGTGCAGATGAACGGTCAAGGGGTGTTCAAGTTTGCTGTCAAGGTGCTGGAGGACTCGGCGCGCGAGACGCTGGCCGCCGCGGACATGACTATCGAGGACGTCGACTGGCTGATCCCCCACCAGGCGAACGTGCGCATTCTCGAGGCTACCGCGCGCAAGCTCGGCCTGCCGGCGAAAAAGCTCGTCGTCACCGTCGATCATCACGGCAACACTTCGGCCGCGTCGGTGCCGCTCGCGCTCGACGAGTTCGTGCGCGCCGGCAAGATCCGCGGCGGGCAGCGCGTGCTGCTGCAGGGAGTGGGCGGCGGCTTTACGTGGGGCTCTTCGCTGGTGACGCTGTGAGGCTCGCGATGGTCTTCCCGGGGCAGGGCTCGCAGGCGCTCGGCATGCTGCGCGCCTATGATGGACTGCCTGAAATCGATCGCGTGATCGCCGAAGCGTGCGATGCATTAGGCGGCGAATTCATAAGGCTGATGGATGAGGGCCCGGCCGAAGCGCTGAACCAGACGGTCAACACGCAGCCGGCGATGGTCACGGCGGGATACGCGGCCTACCGCGCGTGGCGTGGGCTCGGCGGCCCGGCGCCGCAGCTGGCGGCGGGACACAGTCTCGGCGAGTACACTGCGCTGGTGGCCGCCGGCGCCCTTTCCTTCCGGGACGCCCTGCCGCTGGTGCGCTTCCGCGCCCAGGCGATGCAGGAGGCAGTGCCCGAGGGCAAGGGCGCGATGGCGGCGATTCTGGGCCTGGACGAGGAAGGCGTGCGCCAAGGGTGCGCGGAAGCCCTCGGCGAGGTCCAGGCCGTGAACTTCAACGCGCCCGGACAGGTCGTGATCGCCGGAGAGAAGCACGCGGTCGACAGGGCGATCCTGCTTTGCAAGTCGCGCGGCGCGAAGCGCGCGATGCCGCTGCCGGTGAGCGCGCCTTTTCATTCGGTGCTGATGAGGCCCGCCGGCGAGCGGCTGAAAGACTATCTCGCGCGGGTCGAGGTCGCCGCGCCGCGGCTCTCCGTGATCAACAACGTGGACGTGAAAGTGGAGAGCGACCCGGCCGCCATCAAGGACGCCCTGGTGCGCCAGGCGTCGGCGCCGGTGCGGTGGATGGAGACCGTCCAGCGCATGGTGGGGGAGGGCACGACGCACATCGTCGAGTGCGGGCCGGGGAAAGTGCTCGCGGCGCTGACCCGGCGCATTCATCCCGAGGTGCAGTCGTTCTCGCTTGCCGACCGGGCTTCGCTCGAGCAGGCGCTGCAGGCGATGACGGGAGCATGAGCATGCTCGAAGGCAAAGTGGCACTGGTGACCGGCGCGTCGCGCGGCATCGGCCGTGCGATCGCAGCCGAGCTGGCCAGGCACGGCGCGAAGGTGATCGGCACTGCAACCAGCGAGGCGGGAGCGCAGAAAGTCCCCGGAATCGGCAAAGTCCTGAATGTTCGCGACGCGGCGCAATGCGCCGCGCTCGTCGACTCGATCCAGAAGGAATTCGGCGACATCCTGATCCTGGTGAACAACGCCGGCATTACCCGCGACAGTCTGGCCTTGCGCATGAAGGACGCCGACTGGGACGAGGTGCTCGACACCAATCTGCGCGCGGTGTTCCGGCTGTCGCGCGCGGTGCTGCGCGGCATGATGAAGGCGCGCTGGGGCAGGATCGTGAACATCACCTCGGTGGTCGGCGGGTCGGGAAATCCCGGGCAGGCCAACTACGCCGCCGCCAAGGCGGGCGTTGCCGGCATGACGAAATCGCTCGCCCGCGAGCTCGGCAGCCGCAACATCACGGTGAACTGCGTTGCGCCGGGCTTCATCGACACAGATATGACGCGCGCGCTTGCCGACGCACAGAGAAAGGCGCTGCTCGAGCGCATTCCGCTCGGGCGGCTCGGCACGCCGGAGGAGGTCGCCGCCGCCGTCGCCTATCTCGTTTCGCCCGGCGGCGGCTACGTCACCGGCGCAGTGCTGCACGTCAACGGCGGCATGGTTATGTCGTAAAATACGAGCCCCTCTTGACCCACGCACAGCATTGCCCCTACAGGAAGGAGCCGCGCATGGAAAACGTCGAACAACGCGTCAAGAAGATCATCGCCGAGCAGCTCGGAGTCAACGAAGCCGAGATCAAGAACCAGTCTTCGTTCGTCGATGACCTGGGGGCGGACTCGCTCGACACCGTCGAGCTGGTGATGGCGCTCGAGGAGGAGTTCGAGACCGAGATTCCAGACGAGGAAGCCGAGAAGATCACCACCGTGCAGCAGGCCATCGACTACATCAAGGCGCACGCCAAGTCTTGAGCGCAACCTGAGCGGAACGTGAGCGCAACCTGAGTGACCCGTCGTAGAGTCGTCGTCACCGGGCTCGGCATCGTCTGCCCGATCGGCAACACGGTCCAGCAGGCCTGGGATAGCGCCCTCGCCGGGAAGCCCGGCATCACCCGCATCACGCGCTTCGATGCGTCGCGGCTCTCGAGCCAGATCGCCGGCGAGGTGAAGGAGTTCGACGTGGCGCCGTACCTGTCGTCGAAGGAAGCGCGCCGCATGGACCTCTTCATCCACTACGGCATGGCGGCGGGCCTGCAGGCCTGGCGCGACGCCGGCGTGCAGGTGACGCCTGAGAACGGCGAGCGCGTCGGCGTCAATTTCGGCTCGGGCATCGGCGGCATTCCGCTGATCGAGGCGACGCACGACGAGCTCAAGCAAAACGGACCGCGCCGCATTTCGCCGTTCTTCATTCCCGGCAGCATCATCAACATGATCGCCGGCCTGCTGTCGATCGAGGTCGGCGCCAAGGGCCCGAATCTGGCCATGGTCACCGCATGCACCACCTCGACGCATTGCATCGGCGAGGCGGGGAAATCGATCCGCTACGGCGAGGCCGACGTGATGATCGCCGGCGGCGCCGAAGCCGTGATCACCGAGCTTGCGGTGGGCGGCTTCGCCTCGGCGCGGGCGCTTTCCACGCGCAACCACGACCCGGCCACTGCGAGCCGTCCGTGGGACAAGGAGCGCGACGGCTTCGTGCTGGGCGAGGGCGCCGGCGCCGTGGTGCTCGAGGAGTACGAGCACGCCAGGGCGCGGGGGGCGCGGATTTACTGCGAGCTGGCCGGCTACGGCGTCTCGGCAGATGCCTTCCACATGACCGCGCCGAGCGAGGACGGCGACGGCGCGTTCCGCTGCATGCGCAATGCCCTGAAGGACGCCAATCTGGAGACTTCCGCTGTCGACTATATCAACGCGCACGGCACCTCCACCCCGCTCGGAGATGTTGCCGAGACGAGAGCCGTGAAGCGGCTTCTCGGCGCGCGCGCGGGGAAGGTCGCCGTGAACTCCACCAAGTCGATGACCGGGCACCTGCTCGGCGCGGCGGGCGGAGTCGAGGCGGTGTTCAGCGCGCTCGCGCTGCGCGACCAGGTCTCGCCGCCGACGATCAATCTGCGCACGCCGGACCCCGAGTGCGACCTGGACTACGTCGCCAACGCGGCGCGCAAGATGCCGATCCGCGTCGCCCTTTCCAACTCGTTCGGCTTCGGCGGCACGAACGGCACGCTGGTGTTCGCGCGCGCTTGAGCGGCTCGCGAAGCCTGCGCCTGCGGTTGTCTCCTTCTCCGGCTTTCGCGGCCGCGCTGGTGGCCCTGCACGCCTGCGCGGCGCTTTGCGTCCTTCTGGTATTGCCGTCCTTTCCGGGCGGCGCGCTGGCAATCTGCCTGCTGGCCCTTGGCCTGGCGGCAGCCTGGAGCCGGGCGCTCCTGAGGTCGGCGAGCTCGGTTCGCGCCATCGAGATCGAGGCCGGCGGGGCTAGCTTCGAGCTCGCCGGAGGCGAAAGGATCGCGGCGCAGCTGACGCGGCGGCGCTACGTCAATCGCTTCATGGTGGCCTTGCCGGTTCAGGGCCGGCTGCGGCGAACCGTGCTGGTCACCCTCGACATGCTGGGCGAAGAATCGTTCCGCATGCTGCGCATCTGGGCGCTATGGGGAAAGCTGCCGCAAGTGGCGCCGCAGCAACTCCCGGCCTGAGTCCCGCCCCTATACAGCGTCGAACTATTTCAAAGTGCGTGTGTCTGTGGCACATAGGCGTTGCAAACGGGGTGGGGAGCCCTGGTGAGCGACCGCGAGATCGACCGGCAGCTGGTCGCGCGGGCGCAGCGTGGCGACAAGCGGGCTTTCGAGCTGCTTGTCGAGAAGTATCAGCGCAAGCTGGCACGGCTGCTGTCGCGGTTCATCCGCGATCCGGCCGAGGTCGAGGATGTAACGCAGGAGGCGTTCATCAAGGCCTACCGAGCACTCCCCGCGTTCCGTGGCGACAGCGCCTTTTACACGTGGCTGTACAGGATCGGAATCAACACGGCCAAGAACTACCTCATGGCCATGGGTCGGCGGGCGCCGACCTCGACCGAGGTGGAGGCCGACGAGGCGGAAGGGTTCGAGGAAGGCGAGCAGCTGCGCGACATCAACACGCCCGAGAGCGTGCTGCTGTCGAACGAAATCGCGGAGACCGTGAACTCCACGATCGAGAAGCTGCCAGAGGAGCTGAGGACCGCGATCCAGCTGCGCGAGATCGAAGGCATGAGCTACGAGGAAATCGCGAAAGTCATGGATTGCCCGATCGGCACCGTGCGCTCACGCATCTTCCGCGCGCGCGAGGCGATTGCGGAGCAGCTGCGGCCGCTGCTGGGGACGCGGAAGGACCAGAGATGGTGAGTCTAAAAGGCAGGTGGTAGAGGTATGAAAGACAAGATTTCTGCATTGATGGACGGCGAGCTGGACGAGAAATCCGCCGCCGAAATGATCGACTGGCTGGGCCGTGAGGGCGAGGCGCTGCACGCCTGGCGCGCCTATCACCTGATCAGCGACGCGATGCGCGACAGCTGCATGCTGTCGGATGGCTTCGCGGCGCGCGTCGCCGCGCGGCTGAGCGGGGAGCCTGCGCTGCTGGCTCCCGCAAGGCTGCAGGCCGAGTCGCGCAAGTGGCTCGCGCTCTCGGCTGCGGCCAGCGTCGCCGCGGTGTCCCTGGTCGGCTGGCTCGCCTTCGCGCCGCAACGCGACGCCGGGCCGCTGCAGGCGCAGGTAGCGCAGGTCCCGGCGGCGCTCGCTCCGGCGCTGCGCCCGGGCGCCGTTAAAAAACCGCCGGCAATGGTGCCGCTGCCGAGCGGCACCAACGACTATCTCCTCGCGCACCAGGGTTTTTCCCCGCGTGCCTCGCTTCAGGGCATGGCCCCCTACGTACGCACCGTGTCCGACTCGGCGCAGGAGAGCACGAAGTGACGGGTGGCCGGGCGTTCGGTGTGTTCATCGCCCTGGCCTCGGGCCTGGCCCAGGCGCAGTCTCCGGAAGCGCTCGGCTGGCTGCGCAAGATCCAGGACGCGACGCAGAAGCTCTCCTACCGCGGCACCTTCGTCTACCAGCACGGCGGGCGCTCCGAGACCTCGCGCATCACGCGCTACATCGACGCCGGCGGCGACATCGACAAGCTCGAGGTGCTGGACGGCGTGCCGCGCGAGATCGTGCGCACGCGCGACAGCATCCGCTGCTACCTGCCCGAGAGCCGGGTGGTCAAGGTCGATCGCCGCACCGCCGAGCGCGATTTCCCTGCGCTGCTGCCCGAGCGCGTGAGCGCGCTCGCGCGCCACTATGACATCAGCCTCGGCGAGAACCACCGCATCGCCGGCTTCGACTGCCAGGCGGTGATGCTCGCGCCGAAGGACAATCTGCGCTACGGCTACAAGCTCTACGCCGACGTGCACAGCGGCATGCTGCTGAAGGCCGTCACGCTCGATTCGAGCGGCGACACGGTCGAGCAGTTCATGTTCACGCAGCTCGCCATCGGCCCGGTGAGCCGCGACATGGTGAAGCCCAGGCAGGCCGCCCGCGGCTGGCGCATCGAGGACAGCGCTGCCGCGCCTGCGCGCCTCGCCGGCTGGGAGCTCAGCAGCGAGCTGCCCGGCTTTCACAAGGTAACCGAGCTCAAGCGCCTGCTCGGCGAGTCGCGGCCGGTCGGGCAGCTGGTGTATTCGGACGGTCTCGCGGCGGTGTCGGTGTTCATCGAGCCGCTCGAGGGCCGGCGCGATCCGGTGCGCACCGGGCTCTCGAGCATGGGGGCGATCCACATCTACACGCGCGAAGTCGCGAATCACATGGTGACCGTGGTAGGCGAGGCGCCGGCCGTGAGCGTGCAGCGCATCGCCGACTCTGTAGAATTTCGTCGTCCGCACTAGAGAAAGGCAGGAGCAACAATGCGAGTTCTGAGAGGGCTGGTCGCACTGTGGCTGGCCGCAAGCTGGATGACCGTGCTGGCGCAGACGCAGGTGCTGCCCGACTTCACGCGCCTGGTCGAAGAGCAGGGCAGCGCCGTCGTCAACATCAGCACCACGCAGGCCGTGCGCCGCACCAGCGCGCTGCCGCAGATCCCCGGCATGGAGGACGACGAGATCCAGGAATTCTTCCGCCGCTTCATTCCGCGCCAGCAGCCCGGCGTGCCCGGCCCGGGGCCGGGGCCGCGTTCCGAGAGCCGCTCGCTCGGCTCCGGATTCATCCTCAGCGCCGACGGCTACATCATGACCAATGCCCACGTCCTCGAGGGCGCCGACGAGATCAACGTGCGCTTCACCGACAAGCGCGAGTTCAAGGCCAAGGTGATCGGCGCCGACAAGCGCACCGACGTCGCGCTCATCAAGATCGAGGCGAGCGGGCTGCCCGCCGTGCGCTTCGGCGACCCGAGCAAGCTGAAGGTCGGAGAATGGGTGGTGGCAATCGGCGCGCCCTTCGGCTTCGAGAACACCGTCACCGCCGGCATCGTCAGCGCCAAGGGCCGCTCGCTGCCGCAGGAGAACTTCGTTCCCTTCATCCAGACCGACGTCGCCATCAACCCCGGCAACTCGGGCGGGCCGCTGTTCAACATGCGCGGCGAGGTGGTCGGCATCAATTCGCAGATCTACAGCCGCACCGGCGGCTTCATGGGCCTGTCGTTCGCGATCCCGATCGACGTGGCGCTCGACATCCAGAAGCAGTTGCGCGACAAGGGCCGCGTCGCGCGCGGCCGCATCGGCGTGGTGATCCAGGAAGTGACGCGCGACCTTGCGACCTCCTTCGGGCTGGAGCGTCCGCGCGGCGCGCTGGTGAACTCCGTCGAGAAGGGCAGCCCGGCCGACAGGGCGGGAATCGAGGCCTCCGACATCATCATCGGCTTCGACGGCAAGCCGGTGGAGAATTCGAGCGACCTGCCGCGCCTGGTCGGCTCGACTCGCCCCGGTTCCCAGGCTGCGGTGGAGGTCTGGCGCAAGGGCGCGGCGCGCAAGCTTTCCATCACCGTCGGCGAGCTGCAGGAAGAGCGCATCGCGGCGCGCGACACGCCGCGCAGCCAGAAGCCCTCGGAGACGCTCGCCAACCGGCTCGGCATCGTCGTCGCTGAACTCTCTGCCGAGAAGAAGAAGGAGATGAGGATCGCGAACGGCCTGGAGGTCACCGATGTGCGGCCCGATGCGCGCGCCGACGTACGGCGCGGCGACGTGCTGCTGACGCTGGTCCACAAGGGTCAGCATGTCGAGCTGAAGTCGGTCGAGCAGTTCAACAAGCTGCTCGCCGGCCTCGACAAGAGCGCGGTGTTCACCCTCCAGGTGCGACGCGGGGACGCCGTGGCCTTTGTCACGGTCTCCGGACTGACCGACAAAGGCTAGCTTGCGCCCGCGGCTTTACGGGCGCGCGGGTTGCCAGCTCTGCGAGGAGATGGCGCGGACGCTGCGCTCGCTCGGCGTCGAGGTCGACGAAATCGATGTCGACGCCGACCCGCGCCTGCAAAGGCGCTATGGCAACGACGTACCGGTGCTGGTGGACGCGCAGGAGCGCGAGATCTGCCGCCACCGCCTCGATGCGGCAGCGCTGAGCAAAATCAAATAAGATAGCGGGTTAAAGGAGGGTGCGCGGCCGGGCACCCTCTTTCTTTATATGGCGCAGAGCCTGCCTTGATGCCTCAAAGCCGAATTCGCAACTTCTCCATCATCGCGCACATCGACCATGGCAAGTCGACCCTGGCCGATCGCTTCATCCAGATGTGCGGCGGGCTGCCCGAGCGGGAGATGGCCGAGCAGGTGCTAGACACGATGGACCTGGAGCGCGAGCGCGGCATCACCATCAAGGCGCAGACGGCGGCGCTCGAATACCGCGCGCGCGACGGCGAGACTTATCTGCTCAACCTGATCGACACCCCCGGCCACGTCGACTTCTCGTACGAAGTCAGCCGTTCGCTCGCCGCGTGCGAGGGCGCGGTGCTCGTGGTGGATGCTTCGCAGGGCGTCGAGGCGCAGACCGTGGCGAACTGCTACACCGCCATCGAGCAGGGCGTCGAGGTGATCCCGGTGCTCAACAAGATCGACCTGCCCTCGGCCGACCCCGAGAAGGCGATCCAGGAAATCGAGGACGTCATCGGCATCGACGCGCACGACGCCATCCGTGCCAGCGCCAAGACGGGGGAGAAAGTCCCGGACATCCTCGAAGCGGTGATCTCGCAGGTACCGGCGCCGCGCGGCGACCCTTCAGGCCGGCTGAAAGCGCTGATCATCGACTCGTGGTTTGACAACTACGTCGGCGTGGTCATGCTGGTGCGCGTGATGGAAGGCACGCTGCGTCCCAAGGACCGCATCCGGCTGATGAGCTCGGGCGCGGCCTACATTTGCGATCAGGTAGGGGTTTTTACGCCCAAGGCAAAGCAGAAAGACCGGCTGTCGGCGGGCGAAGTCGGCTATGTGACCGCGGGGATCAAGGAGCTGCGCGCGGCCAAGGTCGGCGACACGCTTACGCACGACGACAAGCCGGCGGCTTCGCCGCTGCCCGGTTTCAAGGAGATCAAGCCGCAAGTGTTCGCCGGCCTCTACCCGGTCGAGGCGAGCGAGTACGAAGCGTTGCGCGACGCGCTCGAGAAGCTGCACCTGAACGACGCGTCCTTCCACTACGAGCCCGAGACCTCGCAGGCCCTGGGCTTCGGCTTCAGGTGCGGCTTTCTCGGCCTGCTGCACATGGACATCGTGCAGGAGCGGCTCGAGCGCGAGTACGGCATGCACCTCATCACCACGGCGCCGTCGGTGGTTTACGAAGTGCTGCTGCGCGACGGCAGCATCGAGCAGGTTTCGAACCCGGCGCGCCTGCCCGACCCCGCGCTGATCGAGGAGATCCGCGAGCCGGTGATCGCCACCAAGATCTTCGTGCCGCAGGAATACGTCGGGCCGGTCATCACGCTGTGCACGAACAAGCGCGGCATCCAGACCAACATGCACTACTCGGCACGCCACGTGGTTATCTCCTATGACCTGCCGCTAAACGAGGTGGTGCTCGATTTCTTCGACCGCCTGAAGTCGATGACGCGCGGCTACGGCTCGCTCGACTACGAGTTCAAGCAATACCGCGCGGCCGACATGGTGCGCCTGGACATCCTGGTGAACGGCGAGCGCGTCGATGCGCTCTCCAGCATGGTGCATCGCGAAACCGCGCAGCTGCGCGGCCGCGACCTGGTGACCCGGTTGCGCGGGCTGATTCCACGGCAGATGTTCGACGTCGCGGTGCAGGCCGCGATCGGCGGCCACATCATCGCGCGCGAGAATGTAAAGGCGCTGCGCAAGAACGTGCTCGCCAAGTGCTACGGCGGCGACGTCACGCGCAAGCGCAAGCTTCTGGAAAAACAAAAGGCAGGGAAGAAGCGCATGAAACAAGTGGGTTCGGTCGAAATTCCACAGGAGGCATTCCTCGCGGTGCTGCAGCGGAGCGACAGTTGAGCTTCGCGCTGTTTCTGCTGATCCTGCTGGTCGTCACCGGGGTGGTGTGGGCGCTGGAGGCGGCATGGCTGCGACGCTCGCGATCGGCGCTCGCCAAGCAGCCGTGGTGGGTCGAGTACTCGGTCAGCTTCTTCCCGGTGATCCTGATCGTGTTCCTGCTGCGCTCGTTCCTGGTCGAGCCGTTCAAGATCCCGTCGAGCTCGATGGTGCCGACGCTGCTGGTCGGCGACTTCATCCTGGTGAACAAGTTCACTTACGGCATCCGGCTGCCGGTGGCAAACAAGAAAGTGATGGAGCTCGGCAGCCCGCGGCGCGGCGACGTGATGGTGTTTCGCTATCCCGAGGACCCTTCGCTCGACTACATCAAGCGCGTGGTGGGCCTGCCGGGCGACCGCATCGAATACCGCAACAAGCGGCTCTTCATCAACGGCACGCAGGTGCCGGTGCGGCAGATCGACGATTACCTGTCCAAGGAGCGCATGCAGTTCTCGCGGCGTTACCTCGAGACGCTCAACGGCGTCGAGCATGAAATTCTGCTCGAGGAGGACGCGCCGGCGTTCGTCGCGCCGTCGCGCGCGTTCCCGCATGCCGGGAATTGCAACTACAATATGAACGGCCTGGCGTGCACGGTTCCGCCGGGCCATTACTTCGCGATGGGCGACAACAGGGACAATTCGAGCGACAGCCGGGTGTGGGGCTTCGTGCCGGACGAGAACATCGTCGGCAAGGCGTTTTTCATCTGGCTCAACCTGAACGAGCTCGGCCGCTTCGGGTCGTTCAAATGAGGGACAGGGAGGCAGCTATCATGGGCCACAGCCACGGTCAACGCGGGGTCACGCTGATGGGGCTGATCATCCTGCTCTTCATCTTGATCTTTGTAGCGATGCTCGGCTTCAAGCTGATCCCGGCCTACATCGACTTCTATACCGCCAAGAAGGCGATCAACGCCGTAGCGCGCCAGGGCAGCACCGCTGCAGAGATCCGCAGGAGCTTCGAGCTGCGCTCCGCGATCGACAATGTAAACGTCAGGCCCAGCGACCTCGAGATCACCAAGGAGGGCAATGAGATGGTGATCGGGTTCGCGTACCGCAAGGAGGTGCCGTTGTTCTCCAATGTCGGCATCTACATCGACTTCGCGGCCAGCACGAGGGACCAGTAGATCGCCTTGTCCCGGCCCGCGGCTCTCGAAAAGCGGCTTGGCCACCGATTCGCAGCCCTCGGGCTGCTCCAGCAGGCGCTCACCCACCGCAGCCACGGCCCGCAGAACAACGAAAGGCTGGAATTCCTCGGCGACGGCGTGCTCGGCTGCGCGGTGGCCGACGAGCTCTATGCGCGTTTTCCGCAGCTCTCGGAAGGCAAGCTGACACGGCTGCGCGCGAGCCTGGTGCGGGAGGAGACGCTCGCCGAGGTGGCGCGCGGGCTGCAGCTGGCGCAGTTCCTTCGGCTGGGCGAGGGCGAGCTCGCAAGCGCTGCGCAGGCGCGCCAGTCCATCCTTGCCGACGCGCTCGAAGCAGTGTTTGGTGCCGTGTTTCTCGACGGCGGCTATCAGGCCGCGCGCGCGGCGGTGCTGAAGGCGTTCGGCCCGCTCGTCGAACGGCTCGACCCGGAGCAGCCGGCCAAGGACGCGAAAACCCAGCTGCAGGAAATCATGCAAGCCCGCAAGCAGAAACTGCCCGAGTACCGCGTCGTCGGCGAGCATGGCCAGGCGCATGCGCGGACATTCGAAGTTGAATGCGTAGTCGGCCCTGGCTTGAGCGCGAAAGGCAGTGGCAGCTCGCGCCAGCGCGCCGAACAGCAGGCGGCCAGGGCGATGCTCGGGCAGCTCTCGAAATGAAAGTGCGACGCTGTGGCACGGTAGGCATCGCCGGTCGCCCGAATACCGGGAAATCGAGCCTGCTCAACCGCCTGATCGGCGAAAAGCTCTCGATCGTCTCGTCCAAACCGCAGACCACGCGGCATTTGATCACCGGCATCCTGACGCGCGAGGACTGCCAGTACATCTTCGTGGACGCACCCGGGCAGCAGACGCGCTCGCGCAGCGTACTTCATCGCGCGCTGAACCGACGGGCGACCGAAGCGGCGCGCGACGCCGACGTCGCGCTGTTCGTGCTCGAGGTGCTGCGCTTCGGCCCCGAGGACCGCGCCGCGCTGGAGCGGATTTCCGCCGAGCAGAAGGTGGTCCTGGTTGTAAACAAGATCGACGTGTTGAAAAATCAGCGGGACCTTATCCCTTTCCTGGACCGACTATCCAAGGTGCGTGATTTCCAGGCGATCGTCCCGGTGAGCGCCAAGACCGGCAGGAACATCGCCGAATTGCTGCGGGTCCTGCGCGAAGCGTTGCCCGAAGGCCCCGCAGCGTACCCGCCGGACCAGCTGACCGATCGCGACGAGCGGTTTTTCGCCGCCGAGCTGCTGCGCGAGAAGCTGTTCGAGGAGCTGGCCGAGGAGTTGCCGTACCGCTGCGAGGCGCTGATCGAGAGCTTCAAGGAGGAAGGCCGGCTGCGCCGCATCGAGGCCACGATCCTGGTGGAGCGCGAGAGCCAGAAGCTGATCGTCCTGGGCGCGCGCGGCGAGCGGCTCAAGCGCATGGCGAGCGCGGCGCGCAAGGACATGGAGCGCCTGTTCGAGGGCAAGGTTTACCTCGGGGTCTGGGTGAAAGTGCGGCGCGCCTGGACGGACGACGCGCGCGTACTTCGTTCGCTGGGGTACGAATGAAGCGCAGGGCCGAGCACGAAGCGGGCTACGTGCTGCACACCTACCCCTACAAGGAGACCAGCCTGATCGTCGAGGCCTTCACGCGGCGCTTCGGCCGCGTGGCGATGCTCGCGCGGGGGGCCCGTCGCCCGCGCTCCGCGATGCGCGGCGTGCTCCTGTCGTTCCATCCGCTGCGCCTGAGCTGGAGCGCCCCGGCGGAGCTCGGCAACCTGATCTCGGCGGAATGGTCGGGCGGCCTGCGGCCGCTCGCGGGGCGCGGCCTGATGTGCGGGTTCTACGTCAACGAGCTGGTGCTGCGCCTGCTGCCGCGCGACGACCCGCACGAGGTGCTTTTCGATTCCTATGGGGAAACTTTATCCCGCCTGGCCGGCGACGGGCCTTTTGCTTCCGTACTTCGGGGATTCGAAAAGCGGTTGCTGGCCGAGCTCGGTTATGCTCCGCTGCTCGACCGCGATGCGGCGAGCGGCGCGCCCATCGACCCGGAGGCGCGCTACGTCTACGAGCCGGATCGCGGGCCGATGCCAGTGAGAAATTCGCATTCAAATGATCTGCTGGTGAGCGGCCGCACGCTGCTCGACGTCGCCGCCGACGATTACGCGCGGCCCGAGACGCGGGACGAGGCGCGCACGCTGCTGCGCGCGCTCATCGGCGAGCGCCTCCACGGGCAGGTGTTGCATACGCGCACGGTGCTGAAGGAGCTGAACGACCTGTGATCGAGCTCGGCGTCAACGTCGACCACGTCGCCACGGTGCGCCAGGCGCGCCGCACCTATGAGCCCGACCCGGTCTGGGCGGCGGTCGAGGCGCACCTCGGCGGCGCCGACGGCATCACCGTGCACCTGCGCGAGGACCGGCGCCACATCCAGGACGAGGACGTGAGGCGCCTGCGCGAGCTGACCCACATCCGGCTGAACCTCGAGATGGCCGCCACCGACGAGATGGTCGGCATCGCGCGCCGGATCAAGCCCGAGATGGCGATGCTGGTCCCCGAGGGCCGCCACGAGATCACCACCGAGGGCGGCCTCGACATCGCGTCGCAGGAAGCGAAGCTCAGGCAGGCGGTCGCGCGCCTGGCCGAAGCCGGGATCGTGGTCTCGGTGTTCATCGACGCCGAAGTGCGGCAGGTGGAGGCGGCAGGCCGCATCGGCGCGGCGGTGTGCGAAGTGCATACCGGACCGTATGCCCACGCCTTCCATTCGAAGGGGCGCGACGAGGAGAGCCCGGCGGTGGCGGCCGAGCTCCAGCGCATCCGGCGCGCCGGCGAGGCCATTCGCTCGCTCGGCATGCGGTTCAACGCCGGTCATGCGCTCAACTACTTCAACGTCGAGCCGGTCGCCAGGCTGCCGGGGGTACGGGAGCTGCACATCGGCCATGCCATCGTCAGCCGCGCAGTGTTCGTGGGCATGCGCGAGGCGGTGCGCGAAATGAAGCAGCTGATGCTCCAGGCGGCGCGGTGATCTACGGCGTGGGCACCGATGTAGTCGAAATCGCGCGCATCGAAAATGCGCTCGCGCGCTTCGGAGAGCGCTTTGCGCGACGCATTCTTTCCGAATCCGAATTCAGCCGGTTCAAGAACCACCGCCTGCCCGCCGCCTACCTCGCCAAGCGCTTCGCCGCCAAGGAGGCTTTCGCCAAGGCGCTCGGCACCGGCATCCACGCGCCGGCCAACTGGCAGGGCGTGTGGGTGAAGAATCTTCCTTCGGGACAGCCGGTGCTGCAATTTTCCAGGGAGCTGGAAGATCTCCTGCGCAAAAGAAAAATCCTGCATTCCCACGTTTCTTTGTCCGATGAGCGCGGCGTGGCGTTCGCCACGGTGATCCTGGAGTGCGAAAAGTAAAGCGTCCGCTCGGGCCGGTGGTCATCGACGCAATCGGCAGCGCACTGACCGACGAGGACCGCGAGCGCCTCAGGCATCCAGCGACAGGCGGGGTGATTTTATTTTCTAGGAACTATGAGAATCCGCAGCAGCTGCTCGCCTTGTGCGAGGTCCTGGAGCGCCTGCGCGAGCCGGCGCTGCCGGTCTGCGTCGACCACGAGGGCGGGCGAGTGCAGCGCTTTCGCGAAGGTTTCACGGCGATTCCGCCGATGCGGGAGCTCGGCAAGCTCTGGGACCGCGACCGCGAGGCGGCGCGCGAGGCGGCGCGCAGCGCCGCCTACGTCATCGCCGCGGAGCTTGCCGCCCACGGCGTCGATTTCAGCTTCGCGCCGGTGCTCGACCTCGACTACGGATCCTGCGCGGCCATCGGCGACCGCGCGCTGCACTTCGACCCCAACGCGGTCGGCGCGCTCGGCGCCTGCATCGTGCAGGGATTCGCGGCCGCGGGCATGGCGGCGGTCGGCAAGCACTTTCCGGGTCACGGCTTTGCGCCGCTCGATTCCCATGTGGAGGTGCCTCGCGATGATAGGCCAGTGAAGGACATTTTTTCAAAGGATGTCGTTCCCTACCGCAAGGCGATCGAGGCGGGCCTCGCTGCGGTCATGCCCGCGCATGTGATTTACACGCAGGCGGATCCTGAGCCCGCGGGCTACTCGAGGTATTGGCTGCAGGAAGTGCTGCGCGGCAGGCTCGGCTTCGAGGGCCTCGTGTTCAGCGACGACCTGTCGATGGTCGGCGCGAGCACTGCGGGCGGGATAGCGGAGCGCGCGCGCGCCGCGCTCGCCGCAGGCTGCGACATGGTGCTGTTATGCAACGACCCGCCAGGCCAGGCGGCACTGCTCGAGTCGCTCGGCGATCTGCCGCTCGCCCGCCCGGAGCGGCTGGAGCGGATGAGGAAGAAGGGCGGGAGAGACCTGAGGAAGAGCGTCGCCTATAGAGATGCGCTTGTAGCTTTAGATTCCTGCCGGCCCCCTGATAAGGGGGCTGCGAGCTTTGCGAGCGGGGGTTAGTGTGAAAAGAGATGGCCTGATGCGTCAGGCACGCTCCATGTATGTGCCTTCGTTGGTATCGACCTTGATCTTCTCGCCCTTGTTGATGAACGGCGGCACCTGGACCGTGATCCCGGTCTCCATCTTCGCCGGCTTGAAAGTATTGGTGGCGGTGGCGTTCTTGATGCCGGGCTCGGTGTCGACCACGGTCAGCACCACCGAAGGTGGAATCTCGACGCCGATCGCGCGGCCGTTGTAGAAGTTGATCTGCACCTCGGTATCGGGCAGCAGATAGCCCGCCTGGCCCTCGAGGAAATCGGCCGGCAGCGACAGCTGCTCGTAATTCTCCTTGTCCATGAACACGTAGCTGTCGCCGTCCTGGTACAGGTACTGCATGTCGCGCGGGTCGACGTAGGCGCGCTCGACCTTGTCCTCGGTGCGGAAGCGCTGGTTGGTCTTGGTGCCGGCCTCGATGTCCTTCATCTCGACCTGCATGAAGGCGCCGCCGCGGCCGCCGACGTGGACGTGGTAGGACTTGACGACGCGCCAGATGCGCTTGTCCCACTCGAGCAGGTTTCCGGGGCGGATCTGGACTGCTTCGACCTTGGCCATGGCATTTACCGCTGGCTGCGAAAAGGGCGCGAATTTTACACGATTTATAATCGACTCATCGTGTTCGACGTCAAAACTTTCGTCGCCGGGCTGCCGAATCTGCCCGGCGTTTACAGGATGCTCGGCGCGCGGGGCGAGGCGCTCTATGTCGGCAAGGCGAGGGACCTGAAGAAGCGCGTCGGCTCGTATTTCCACAAGCAGGCCTCGAGCCCGCGCATCCAGATGATGCTGTCGCAGGTTGCCAGCATCGAGGTGACGGCGAGCCGTTCCGAGGGCGAGGCGCTGCTGCTCGAGAACAACCTCATCAAGAGCCTCGCGCCGCGCTACAACATCCTGTTCCGCGACGACAAGTCCTATCCGTACCTGACCGTCACCGGGCACGAGTTCCCGCGGCTCGGATTCCACCGCGGCGCGAAGGACCGGCAGAACCGCTACTTCGGCCCGTTTCCGCACGCCTACGCGGTGCGCGAGAGCATCCAGCTCCTGCAACGCGTGTTCCGCCTGCGCACCTGCGAGGACACGGTGTTCGAGAACCGCTCGCGCCCCTGCCTGCTGCACCAGATCCACCGCTGCACCGCGCCTTGCACCGGCCTGATCTCGGCCGGGCAGTACGCCGAGGACGTGGCGAACGCGGTGCTGTTCCTCGAGGGGCGCGAGGACGACGTGATCCGCGGCCTGAGCGACAAGATGAGCGCCGCCGCCGACGCGCAGCACTACGAAAAGGCGGCCGCGTATCGCGACCAGGTCCGCGCGCTGTCACGGGTGCAGGCGCGCCAGTACGTCGAATCCAACCGCGGCGTTGACGCCGACGTCGTCGCCTGCGCCATCGAGGGCGGCATCGCCTGCGTCAACCTGGTGATGATCCGCGGCGGCCGGCACGTCGGCGACCGCAGCTTCTTCCCCTCGAATGCCGAGGGTGCGACCCCCGGCGAGGTAGTGGCTGCGTTTCTGGAGCAGCATTATCTCGACCAGCCGCTGCCGGCGCTGGTCGTGACAAGCGAACCGGTGGAGCTTGAAAATGCGAATGTCGTAAACCCCTCTCACGGCGAACGCCGCGTCTGGCTTGAAATGGCGTGCAAGAACGCCGAGCTGGCGATCGGCCAGCGCGTGCGCGACCGTGCCACGCAGGAAGGGCGGCTGCAGGCGCTGCGCGAGGCGCTGGGGCTGCCCGAGAGCGTGCAGCGCATCGAATGCTTCGACATCAGCCACACGATGGGTGAAGCGACGGTGGCCGCGTGCGTGGTCTACGACCGCCAGCAGATGCAGAAATCGGAATACCGCCGCTTCAACATCCACGACGTCACGCCGGGCGACGACTACGCGGCGATGCGCCAGGTGCTCTCGCGGCGCTACGAGCGCGTCAACGCGGAGGCGGGCAAGATCCCGGACCTGGTGCTGATCGACGGCGGCAAGGGCCAGGTGTCCGCCGCCAAGGCGGCCATGGTCGAGCTGGGGATGAACGACATCGCGGTAGTCGGGATCGCCAAGGGCCCCGAACGCAAGCCCGGGCTCGAGGAGCTGATCATCGAATCCGAGGCGCGCACGCTGCAGCTCCCGCCCTCGCATCCCGGCCTGCACCTGATCCAGGCGATCCGCGACGAAGCGCATCGCTTCGCCATCGTCGGGCACCGGGCGAGGCGCGGCAAGGCGCGCATGCGCTCGATGCTGAACGAGATTCCCGGCATCGGCGCCAAGCGCCGCCAGGCGCTGATCGAGCACTTCGGCGGCCTGCGCGGCGTGCAGGCGGCGGCCATCGACGACATCGCGAAAGTCGAGGGGATCAGCCGGCCGCTCGCCGAGCGCATCTACCGGCACCTGCACGAGTCGGCGAGCCCGTGATGCCGCTCAACGTCCCGAACCTGATCACGCTGTCGCGCATCATCCTGATTCCGCTGATCATCGCCATTTTCTACGTGCCTGATGATTGGCTTTCCTTTTCCGGCAAGAACATGACCGCCACCGCGATCTTCATCTTTGCCGCGGTGACCGATTGGCTGGATGGCTACCTCGCGCGCAAGCTCAACCAGATGTCGGCTTTCGGCGCCTTTCTCGACCCGGTCGCCGACAAGCTGATCGTCGTCGGTGCACTTTTGGTTCTACTTTATCTAAGACGGGTGGAAATGCTGGTCGCGCTCATCATCGTTGGCCGCGAGATCGCGATCTCCGCGCTGCGCGAGTGGATGGCGAAAGTCGGGCAGGCGAAGAGCGTCGCCGTGGCGTTCATCGGCAAGCTCAAGACGCTCAGCCAGATGATCGCGATCCCGCTGCTGCTTCTCGATAACGATGACCTGCTCGGCCTGGTGGACTGCTCGGTGCTCGGCACCATCCTCATCAACGTCGCCGCGGTGCTGACCGTGGTGTCGATGCTTTACTACCTGCGCAAGGCTCTGCCGTATGCGTCCGCGCGCGGTTGAGGCGGGAATGGCGAGGCCTTATAATTGCCCCTCCATCGGGCGCGGGAATAGCTCAGTTGGTAGAGCGCAACCTTGCCAAGGTTGAGGTCGCGAGTTCGAGACTCGTTTCCCGCTCCATCTTTCTTGCCCTCGGCGGGATGGCAGAGTGGTCATGCAGCGGCCTGCAAAGCCGTGGACGCCGGTTCGATTCCGACTCCCGCCTCCAAAAACCCCCCCGTAGCCGTTGACTGTTAGTATTCGGCGCAGGGGGGGATCATGTCCTGTGCCCGATGCGGCGCAGTCGTCGCGCAAGGCTCCAATTTTTGTTCAACATGCGGCGCCCGCGTAGCTGCGGTCCTTCCTTCAGAGCCGCGCCGGGAGGATGAGCGATTGAGTTGGGAGGTCAGCCACGAAGCCGGGCTACCGCTAAAAGCATACTTCTATTGGAAGAAAAAGGATGGACGCCTCGTGCGGTCTGCCGAATTCACGCAGTCAGAGCTTGAAGTCGAGGTCGAGCGGCTGATTGAACACGGAGAAGATCCGACGCAATTCGTGCTCGCATTAAAGAAGCTCGCTGGTTCTCGGGGCTCCCGTGACGGCGACGAGCCGTCGGTCACCGCGCTCGAGGTCGGCGTCTTCCTCATCGCCCTGCTTATCGCGCTGGGCCTGGGTGCTCTGATCCTGGCTTTCCCGCCCAAGTGGTGATCCGAGAAGTTGGTCGATCTCGGCATGCGCGCGAGCGATGCCCTGCTGCTTGCTCGCTTCGCTGATCGCGAGGCCCTCGGCATAGACGAACTCGATGTCGTCCATTCCGAGAAATGCGAGGATGTCGCGAACATAGGGCGTCTGGGTGTCGCGCGAGGTTCCGGCGTACAGGCCGCCGCGCGCGCTGAAGACGTACACCTTCTTGCCCGTCAGCAGGCCGACCGCGCCCTTCTCGGTGTACCGGAAAGTAACGCCGGCGCGGGCAACGTGATCGAAATACGCCTTCAGGGTTGAAGGCAGGCCGAAGTTGTACATGGGCAGGCCGAGCACGACGACGTCGGCGCGCCCGAGCTCGTCGATCAGGGCGTCGGAATGCTCGATCACCGCCTGCTGCGCAGCGCTGCGCTCGCCGGGCTTGGCGAGGAACGCGCCGAAGCGCCCCGCGTCGAGGTGGGGGATAGGCTCGAGCGCGAGGTCGCGCACGATGACCTGCCCGTCCGGGTTCGACTCGCGCCAGGCGGCGATGAAACGCTCGGTGAGGCGGCTCGACTGGCCGCCCTCGGAGAAGATGCTCGACTTGATCTGCAGAAGGGTTTTCATGGCTATCTCGCTGGTTCGGGAGTCTTGCCCAGCCGGCCTCGGTGCAAGTCGGCGAAGGCTTGCCGGATCTCGCCCGGCGTGTTCATGACGAAAGGTCCGTAGCCGGCAAGCGGCTCGTCGATCGGCGCGCCGTTCATCACGAACAGCCTCGCGTCGGACGCCGCTTCAATCAGCACCTCGTCGCCCTCGCGATCGAGCACGACCAGCTCGGTTTCGCTCGCGCGCTCGTTGTTGACGACGATCCTGCCTTTGAGCACATACAGCGCGCCGCTGAAGCCGTCGCGCAAATTGAGCCGCACGCTGTGCCCGGCGCGCAGATTCACGTCGAGCAGGTTCACCGGGGTGAAGGTGCGCGCCGGCCCCTTTGCGCTGCCGAATCCGCCGGCGATGACGCGCACCAAGCCGCCGTCCCGCGGCAGGCTCACCGCCGGGATGTCGCGCGCGAGCAGCGTCTGGTAGCGCGGCGGGGTCATCTTCGATTTCGCCGGCAGGTTCACCCACAGCTGCAGCGCCTGGAAGCGCCCGCCGCGGCGCGTGAACTCGGGGCTGTGCATTTCCTTGTGCAGCAGGCCCGCGCCTGCGGTCATCCATTGCACGTCCCCGGACGCGATGCGACCGCCGTTGCCGGCCGTATCCTCGTGGTCGACCTCGCCGTCGAGCACGACGGTGACCGTCTCGAAGCCGCGGTGCGGATGCCAGCCCACGCCGCGCGCCTTGTCGCTCGGCGCGAAGTCGGCCGGACCCGCATGGTCGAGCAGGAGGAACGGCGAGAGCTCCGGACGCTCCTGGTAATGGAACACCGTATGCACCGGGAAGCCGTCGCCGACCCAGTGGCCTTCGCCTTGGCGATGAATGCTGAGGACGCTTTTCATGCCGATCAATATGGCATTGAGCAGATAGATAAAAAAGCTCAAAATATCGGTCAGTTCAATCCAATGATTAGATAGATGCCGGAACCACGCATCCCCCTCGACCAATGGCGCGCCCTGGTCGCGGTCGTCGAAAAGGGCGGCTATGCCAAGGCCGCGGCAGCCCTCCACAAGAGCCAATCGTCGGTGACCTACCGGGTGCAGCAGCTCGAGTCCCAGCTCGGCGTGAAGGCGTTCAAGATCGCCGGCCGCAGGGCCGAGCTCACGCCTACCGGCGAGCTGCTGTACCGGCGAGCGCGCTACCTCCTCGACGAGGCCGCCGCTCTCGAGCAGTCGGCGCAAAGGCTGTCGGCCGGCTGGGAGGCGGAAGTGCGCCTCGCGGTCGAGGTGATCTTCCCGACCTGGCTGCTGCTCGCCTGCCTCGATCGCCTGGGCAAGGAGAGCCCGCACACGCGCATCGAGCTGATCGAAGCGGTGCTCGGGCACCGCACCGATGCCCTCGCGCAGGGCCAGGCCGACCTCGCCATCTTCGGCAGCGTTCCGCCCGGCTTCCTCGGCGAGCCGCTGATGCGGCTGCGCTTCGTCCTCGCCGCGCATCCCGAGCATCCTCTGCACCAGCTCGCCCGCAAGCTCTCGCTGCGCGACCTGCGGCCTTATCGGCACCTGGTGGTGCGCGAGTCGAGCCCCGAGCGCGCCAGCGCCCCCTCGATGGAGACGACGCAGCGCTGGACGTTCAGCCATCTCGCCACCTCGATCGAGGCGGCGCGCTCGGGCTATGGATTTGCATGGCTGCCGGAAGAAAAAATCCGGCAGGAGCTGGCGGCCGGCATGCTGAAGCCGCTTCCCATGCGAGAGGGCGGCGAACGCTTCGCCGAGCTCTACCTGATCTTCGCGGACCGGGAGCACGCCGGCCCCGCCACGCTGCGGCTGGCGGAGATCATCCGCGAGGCGGTGGCGAGCGAGTGCAAGCGTTCCGCCTCGCAGCCGAAAACTCCGGCGCGGAAAAGCATCAATTAGAATCCCAGGCGGCCCGGGTGGTGAAACTGGTAGACACAGGGGACTTAAAATCCCCCGACCCTAACCGGTCGTGCCGGTTCGAGTCCGGCCCTGGGCACCAGGATCAAAAAAAAACCCGCCGAAGCGGGTTGGGCGCTAACGAGAGGTCAGCGCCAAAGCGATGACGTGAGGGCGATGATGCGGGCGGCTAGTCTTTGACGTAATGAGCTGGCGCCGCCGCAGGTTTGCCCGAGGTCCCGGCTGTAGGTACGCCAGGCTCTCATGACTTCATCAGCCGCCTTTGGATCGACGGCATAAGCGCCGACTACTTGACCGTTCTCAGCCGCGCGCATTGTGCGCGGCAGCCAGTGCCGCCCGGTTGAAGTTGCCGCTGAAATCCAGATCGTCCGCGCCGGGCTGCTCTACCGATTCGAGCAAGCCGACCTGCTCAAGCTTGGAAAGCCACTCCAGGATATGTTCGTAGGGATGGTTGCGCAGACCGGCGCGGATCACGGCGACGTGCGTCCCGGTGCCGACTAGTTCAAGCACCCGCCGGTGTTCAGCTGGAACGTCAGCGCTCTGGCTCAAGGATGCCTGCTGGCCGGCGCGGGTGCGCCGGTAGATCCGCTCTGCTGGTTGCATGTCCGTCTCCACGAGTGAAACTGCCCTGATCCGCGGACCGAATGATCGCTGCTCTGCGCCCTGGAGGAAAGCGGGTTGAAACACTTTTACAAGGGCGGCGGGGCAGCCATGCCAGCTCTGTCAAACAATGTTATTGAAGCGAAGCGAGGTAGTGCCCGAGATCCTCGATGTCCTGGTCGCTCAGCGTGCGCGCCACGCTGGTCATGCTGCCCGCGTCGTTGGTCCGCACGCGACCCTTGAAGTCCCTGAGCTGCTTGACGATGTACTCGTAGTGCTGCCCAGCGACGCGCGGGATCTCGTTCTGGCCGGCGAAGCCGCCCAGGTGGCACATGGTGCATAGCGTCTCGTCCGCCTTGGCCTTGCCGCGCGCGGCGCGGGCTTCGTCGGGCTTGAACCCGGTGGGGCGCGGCTTCTGGGCGGCGAAGAACGCCGCGAGATCGAGCATCTCTTCTCGCGTCAGCGCTGCAGCCATGGGCGACATCTGCGGGTCCGCGCGGCGTGCCTCCTTGAAGTCGCGCAGCTCCAGGTAGAGGTAGCGCGAGGTCTGTCCCGCCAGGATCGGAAACAGCGGCAGCACCGAGTTGCCGTCCGGGCCGTGGCAGGCCACGCAGGCCTCGGCCTTCTTGCGCCCGGCCTCGATATCTTGGCCGGTCACTACTGCCGGGAGGACAGTCAGCGCAAAGAAAAAGGCCGCCCTTAGGCGGCCTTTACGAGCGAGAGGTTGGATCAGTTGGTTAATGAGTAGACAACCACGCTGTTGCCGCGCTTGAAGTCGATCTGCGTGTTGCCGCCGCAGCCCATGGCGACATATTGCTTGCCGCGGACCATGTAGGAGATCGGCTGCGCGTTGGCGCCGGCGCCGCAGTTGAAGCTCCACAGCTTCTTGCCGGTCGCCGAGTCGAGCGCGTTGAAGCTGCCGTCGCCCTCGCCGAAGAAGAACAGCCCGCCCGCGGTGGTCAGGCCGCCGCCGATCAGCGGCTGCTCGGTATCGTGCTTCCAGGCCACCTTGCCGGTGTCGACGTTGACGGCAGAGACGCGGCCCCACTGCTTCTCGGTGGCGATGACCTTGAACGCGCCGCCGAGCCACAGCTTCGAGCCGCCGGGATATTTCGCCGCCTCGACGTGATAGGTCATCGGCTGGTGCAGGTTGAGCGCGATGGCGAGCCGGTGCTTCGGCTCCCAGGCCATCGGCGACCACTCGACGCCGCCGTTTGCGCCCGGCAGCATGCGTGCGCCCTCCGGCGTCGGCAGCACCCACATGTTCTCCTGCGGGATCATCGTCTGCGAGAAGCGGATCAGCGAGCAGTCCTTGCGGTTGTGCACGTAGACATGGCCGGTCTTGCCGCCGTGGAGCACTCCGGGAACCATGCTGCCGCTCTTGTCCTTGACGTCCACCAGGATCGGCGGGCTGACCGCGTCGAGGTCCCACACGTCGTGGGCGATGTACTGGAAGTGGCACTTGTAAGTGCCCTGGTCGAGGTCGACCGCGACCAGCGAGTCGGTATAGAGATTGTCGCCGGGCCGCTCGTCGCCGTAGAGGTCGGGCGAGGGGTTGCCGACCACGAACCACGCGGTGCGCGCCTTCAAGTCGATCGCGGGATTCATCCAGATGCCGCCGCCGAGCGTCTGATAGAAGTCGCCGCCCTGCTGCGACAGCGCCGCCTTTTCCTTCGCGATATCGCGGTGCATGTGGCGGCCGGTCGCGTCCTTTTCGGCCCAGACGCCCTCGTGCCCCTTGTCGGGGATGGTGTAGAACGTCCACAGCAAATCGCCTGAATCCGCGTCGAATGCCTTCAGGAAGCCGCGGATGCCGTACTCGCCGCCATTAGTGCCGATCAGGACCTTGCCCTCGACTACAGTCGGGGCCATCGTTTCGCTGTAGCCCTTCTCGGGGTCGGCGACCTGTTTTTCCCAGACCGGCTTGCCGGTGAGCGCGTCGAGCGCGATCAGCTTGGCGTCGAGCGTGCCCATGAACAGCTTGCCGCCGGATATCGCCACGCCCCGGTTGTTCGGGCCGCAGCAGAATGTCGTCACCGGCCCCATCCGGTGCTTGTAGTGCCAGAGCTCTTTCCCGGTGGCGGCGTCGGCCGCGTAGACATGGTTGTACGAGGTGGTGAGATACATGACGCCGTCGACCACGATCGGTGCGGTCTCCATCGACTCGTTCACCTCGGTCTGGAACACGAACGCCGGGCGCAGCTTGCCTACGTTCTGGGTATTGATCTGCGCGCCGGGGTAGTAGCGCGTCTGCGCGTAGTTGCCCTGCGTGTGAAGCCAGTTGCGCGAGTCGCTGTCCGCCTTGGTCAGCTGGTCCTGCGAGACATCGATTATCGTCGCCACCTGCGCGGGCGAGGGCGCCGCGGCGAAGATCAATAGAACGCTGCTGGCAAGCGCGATGTGCTTGGTCACGAAGGCCTCCCCTTGGTGAAAACCGCGCAATTAGTCTAGGCTTGGCGGGTGCCGGTTGCAAGGCAGGAGGGAAATTGGTTCGCCTGATGGCCGTCGCGTGCGCATTCATCGCGGCGGCAGCCCATTCACAATCGATAAACCTCAATTCCGATCTGCTTGCTGCGGCGCGGCGCGGCGACACGGACGGCGTCCGGGCGCTGCTCGAGCGGGGCGCAGCGGTCAATTCACGCAACCGCCTCGGCGACAGCCCGCTCCTCATCGCGGCAAAGAACAGCTACACGCCGATGGCGCTGCTCGCCCTCGAGCGCGGCGCCGACGTCAATCAGAGGAATCTGTCTGGCGTGTCGGCGCTCATGGCGGCGGCGTTCGAGGGAAACGTCGAGCTGACCAGAGCGCTGCTTGCGCGGGGCGCCGCGCTGGCAAGCGTCGACCGGGCCAAGAAGACCGCGGTGGTCTACGCGGCCGGGAACGGCCACGCGGAAGTGCTCGGCCTGCTGCTCGAGCGCGGCGTGGACGTCAACCAGCGCTACGACAACGATCTTACCGCGCTGATGTGGGCCGCAGCCTATGGGCGCGAGGCTGCCGTGAAGCTGCTGCTCGAGCGCGGCGCCGACGTCTCGGCGCACGACAACCGCGGCAAGACCGCCGCCGACATGGCGGCGGAAGGCGGCCATCGCGGCACGCTCGAATTGCTTCGCAAGAATGCTTCCTGAAAATGCCTGAACGCTACGACAGGCTGGCGATCACGCTGCACTGGGTCGTCGCGGCGCTGGTGCTGTGCCAGATCTCGCTCGGCTGGTGGATGCTGGATCTGCCGAAGAGCCCGCCCGGCCTGCGCGCCGGATGGTTCAACGTGCACAAATCGATCGGCCTGACGATCGGGCTGCTGGTGCTTTTTCGCCTTGCGTGGCGCATCGGTCATCCGCCGCCGCCGCTGCCCGAGTCGATGCCGCGCTGGCAGGCCCGCGCCGCCCGTGCCAGCCACTTCCTGCTTTACGCCGCCCTCATAGCGCAGCCCCTCGTCGGCTACCTCGGATCGTCCTTCACCCCCTATCCGATCAAGTACTTCGGGCTCGTGCTGCCGTACTGGGGGTGGGATGCGCCGGCGTTGAAGGAGCTGTGCAGCGCGGTGCACTTCGGTCTCGCGTGCCTGATCAGCGTGCTCGTCGCCATCCACATCGCGGCGGCGTTGAAGCATCTGCTCGTGAACCGCGACGGCGTCTTCCAGCGCATGCTGCCTCACCTGATTCTCGTCATGGGTCTTTTTTTTTGGCTGCAGCGCACGCCCAGACCGCGGCCAACCCGGCGACCGCGACCGAACTGCCCACCGTCGAGGTGATCGGCATCAGGCCGGTTCCCGGCCTGGGCACGCCGCTGCGCGACATTCCCGCCGCGGTGCAGAGTGCGACGGCGCGGGAGTTGAGCGAGCATGACGCGCGCGATCTCGCCGATCACCTCGGGCGCAGCTTCGCGGGCATCAACCTGAACGACGCACAGGGCAATGCGTTCCAGCAGAACCTGAATTACCGCGGCTTCACCGCGTCGCCGCTCCTGGGGCTGCCGCAGGGCCTGTCGGTGTTCGTGGACGGCGTGCGCGTGAACGAGGCGTTCGGCGACATGGTCAACTGGGACCTGATCCCGCGCAATGCCATGGCGACGGCGCATCTCCTGTCCGGATCGAATCCGGTGTTCGGACTGAATACGCTCGGCGGCGTGCTGACGATCCAGACCAAGTCCGGATTCGCCTTCCCGGGCAGCGCGCTGCGGCTGGCGGGAGGGGCTTTCGGCCGGCGCTCAGCGGAAGCCGAGACCGGCGGTCACGGCGAGCATGCCGACTATTTTGCCGCGGTGAACCTGCACCACGAGGCAGGCTGGCGCGAGCACTCGCCGAGCGCGCTGCGCCAGGCGTTCTTCAAGAGCGGCTGGCAGGATGCACGGACCGATCTCGACGTGTCGCTCGCTCTAGCGGACAACTCGATGCAGGGCACGCAGGCGCTGCCCCTGTCGATGCTGCAGCAGCCGCGGCAGGCTTACACCTGGCCCGACCGCACCGACAACGACCTGGCCTTCCTTACCGTGCGCGCCAGCCGCTTCATTCAGAACGACGTTCTGCTATCGGCGAGCGCATATCTGCGCACGCTGAATCAGAATACCGTCGCCAGCAACATCAACGACGGGTTCGACCCTGCGCTGGCGGCAGGACCGGGCAACCCGCCGGGCTTCAACGACCGCGGCGCTCTGGAACAGCGCTCGGCCGGCGCGGCCTTGCAGCTGGTGATGAGCCAGGAGCTCGGCGAAACGGTCCACGAGCTCACCTTGGGCGCCTCGCTCGACGGCGCGGCGGCGACGTTTTCCCAGGAGCGCCAGGATGCCGCGCTTACCGCCGACCGCGGCACAGTCGGGCTGGCCTCGTTCGCGCCGCACGTACAGGTCGGCGCCCGCAACGCCTACGGCGGGCTGTATTTCATCGACCAGCTCGCGCCGCTGCAGAACTGGACCCTTACGCTCGCCGGCCGCTATAACGTCGCGCGCGTCGTGCTGCGCGACCGCTCGGGCCTGCGCCCGGCGCTCGACGGCGAGCATTCCTTCCGGCGGTTCAATCCGGCGCTGGGGGTGAACTGGAATCCGCGGCCGGCGCTGACCTGGTTCGCGTCTCTTACCCAGGGCATGCGGGTGCCGGCACCGGCGGAGCTGACCTGCGCCGACGCGACCGCGCCCTGCTTGCTGCCGAACCAGTTCCTGGCGGACCCGGCGCTCAAGGCGGTCACAGCGCGCACCGTGGAAACCGGCGTGCGCCTGCGGCCGACGCAGCAGCTGCGCATGTCGGCGGCGCTGTACCGCAGCGTGCTGTCGGACGACATCCAGTTCATCACCTCGGGAGCCGCGAGCAACGCGGGTTTTTTCCAGAACACGGGTGCCACGCTGCGCCAGGGCCTGGACCTGACCGTGGATGGAGCATTCGACAGATTCCATCTGGGAGCCGCGTACAGCTACGTGCGCGCTGAATACCTGAGCGAGTTCAGGATGCGCAGTCCCAACAATTCATCGCGCGACGCCGCCGATGAGATCGCCGTGCAGCCCGGCAACGCGATACCGGGCGTCCCGCAGCACAGCGTAAAGCTCGCGCTCGACTGGACGCCCGAGGCACGCACCTCGCTCGGTTTTGGCTGGGCCTGGTTCGGCCGTCAATACGCGCGCGGCGACGAAAACAACCGCGACGTCCACGGCGCCATTCCTGCCTACAGCGTCGCGCAGGCATTCGCGCGCTACCGCGTGCGCCCCGAGTGGGAAATCTCGCTCAAGGTGGACAATCTCTTCGATCGGCGTTACCAGAGCTTCGGCGTGCTCGGCCGCAACTTCTTTACCGGCTCCGGCGGCACTTTCGATGCGGCCGCGGCGGTTCCGGAGCAGTTCGTTGCGCCCGGCGCACCGCGCGCGGTGTGGCTTGCGTTGCGCTACGAAATGGACCGGAAGTAGTATGTCAGCCGCTTTTTCAGGAGGAGCTCATGAAATCCATCACCGCAGCAGCGGTTCTGCTGCTGGGCATCACCGCCGCCAGCGCGCAGACCCTAGACGACCTCAAGAGCGACGGCAGGAATACCGACCACATCCTTACCTATGGGATGGGCTACCACCAGCAGCGCTACAGCCGGCTGGATCAGGTCAACAAGAGGACCGTGAAGCGTCTGGTGCCGGTCTGGAATCTGAGCCTCGACAACAACTGGGGCGAGCAGGCGCAGCCGATCGTCTACAACGGCGTGATGTACGTGACCAACGCCAGGGCGACCGTGGCGATCGACGTCGCCACCGGCAAGCAGCTCTGGAAGCACACGCTCGACTGGCCGCCCGAGACCCCGCGCGTCGTGTGCTGCGGCGTGTCCAACAAGGGCGCCGCGATCTACGACGGCAGGGTGTATCGCACCACGCTGGATGCTCACGTGCTTGCGCTCGACGCGAAGGACGGCAAGGAGATCTGGAAGTCGAAGGTCGCCGAATGGAAAGACGGCTTTGCACTGACTGTAGCGCCGCTCATTGCGAACGGCGTGCTGATCACCGGGATCTCCGGCGCGGAGTTCGGCATCCGCGGCTTCATCGACGGATGGGATCCCGCGACCGGCAGGCAGCTGTGGCGCCGCTACACGATTCCGGCGCGCGGCGAGAAGGGCAACGAGACCTGGCCGCAGGATAGCAATGCCTGGGAGGTCGGCGGCGGCTCGGCCTGGATCACGGGGTCTTACGATCCGCAGCTCGATCTGATGTACTGGGGCATCGGCAACCCGGCGCCGTGGGCGTCCCAGACGCGGCCGGGCGACAACCTGTACACCTCGTCCGTGCTGGCGATGAGGCCCAAGACCGGGGAAATCGTCTGGCACTACCAGTTCACGCCGAACGACGCCTATGACTACGACGCGTGCTGGGAGCTGATCCTCGCGGATCTTAACGTGCAGGGACGCAGCCGCAAGGTGCTCATGCAGCTCAACCGCAACGGCTTCGTCTATGTGCTCGACCGCGCGAGCGGCGAATTGATTTCGGCCAAGGCGTACGAGAAGGTGAACTGGGCGAGCCATGTCGACCCGCAGACCGGCCGGCCGGTCGAGACCGAGACGGCCAAGAGCATTCGCGCAGCGAAGCCCACCGAAATGTGGCCTTCGACGCGCGGCGGCAAGAACTGGCAGCACGCCTCGTTCAACCCGCAGACCGGCCTGCTCTATGCGGCCACCTTCCACGAGGGGCGGATGTACCAGCACCTGGAGGTCAAGCCGCATGTCGTCGGCCAGCGCTACATGTACATCGAGAACCTGCCGATGCCGCGCGCTGCCGGCTCGCCGATCGGCCATATCGACGCCATCGATCCGCTGACCGGCGAGAAGAAGTGGCGCGTGCCGCTCACCGACCTGCAGATCTGGTCGGCGACGCTGTCGACCGGCGGCGGACTGGTCTTCACCGGGAAGGAAACCGGCGAGTTCATCGCCCTGGACGCCGACACCGGCGCGCAGCTATGGCAATTCCAGACCGGCTCCGGCATCAACGCCCAGCCGGTGACCTATACGCACAAGGGCCGGCAGTACGTGAGCGTGCTCTCCGGCATCGGCGGGCTCTACTGGAACATCAACCGTGAGGCGCTCAAGAACGTGCCGCAAGGCGGATCGGTCTGGACGTTTGCGCTGATGCCGGATTGATGAAGCGCATCGTCGCCACGCTCGCCATGGCCTGCGTTCCGGCCATGGCGCAGCAGGCGGAGCCTTTCACGCCGCAGCAGCTGAAAACCGGTGCCGAGCTCTACGCGCGCAACTGCTCGCCGTGCCACGGCGCGCGCATGCTCGACCCGCAGGGTGCCTTCGACCTGAGAAAATTCCCGCACGATCAGCGCGAGCGCTTCGTCGACGCGGTCACTCGCGGCAAGAACCAGATGCCGGCCTGGGGCGACCTGCTCAGGCCCGAAGAGGTCGAGGCCCTGTGGGCCTACGTGATCAGCAATTAATCGTGTTCGCGCGACTTAGATCATTGCCGTGACGGCGCTTCTCCGCTAGCGTCGCGCTCGGGATGGAAGAGAGCCGGCAGACGACGGTCCTTTTTGCCGACGTGAGCGGCAGCACCAAGCTATACGAGACGGCGGGCGATGCGGCCGCCCTGACGGCGATCGGGCGCTGCATCGAGCGCATGCGCACGGCCGCGGAGTCGACCGGCGGGCGCGTAGTGAAGACGATAGGCGACGAGATCATGGCGCTGTTCCCGAGCCCGGACGCCGCGGCGGGCGCCGCCTCCGAGATGCACGCCACCATCGAGCAGCTGCCGGAGGTCGGCGGCGCCAAGCTCGGCGTGCGCGTCGGCTTTCACAGCGGGCCGGTGATCCAGCGCGAGGATGACGTGTTCGGCGACACGGTGAACATGGCCGCGCGGCTGGTCGAGCAGGCGGGGAAGGGCCAGATCATCATCTCGCACGAAACCGCGGAGCTGTTCAGCCCGGCGTTCAGGATGTTCACGCGGCCGCTGTACTCGATCCAGGTGAAGGGCAAGGCGGAAGAGGTCTTGCTGTGCGAGGTCATGTGGCGGCCGGTCGAGGACCGCACCACCGTCGCGGGATACCGCCCCAAGGCGCGCGCCGCCGCGGCGGTGCTGCGCCTGAAGTACCGCGACGCGGAGGTCGCGCGCCGGCGCGACAACGACTCGATCACGATCGGGCGCGACCAGGGCTGCGGCCTGGTGGTCGCCGACCAGAAGGCCTCGCGCCAGCACTGCACCATCGAGCGGCGCCAGGACAAGTGGGTGCTCAAGGACCACAGCACCAACGGCACCTACGTCACGGCCGAGGGCGACAGCGAGATGCTCCTGCAGCGCGAGGAGCTCACGCTGCGCAAGCACGGCTGGATCGCCTTCGGCCAGCCGCGCTCGGGCACCACCGAGTTGGTCGAGTATTTCTGCGACTGAGCGCTAGCCGGCGAGCGGGCCGGGACGCTTCAGGTAGCGGCTCCTGATCGCGTCCAGCGTCCAGTAGGCGAGGGCGCCGACAGTCCCCGTCGGGTTGTAGCCGCCGTTCTGCGGAAACGCGCTCGCGCCGACCACGAAGACGTTCGGCACGGCCCAGCTTTGCAGATACTTGTTGACCGCGCTGCTCGCGGGGTCGGCTCCCATGATCGCGCCGCCCGTGTTGTGCGTGCTCTGGTAGGGGACGATGGTGTACTTCTCGGTGCGCGGGGCGACGTTCATCTTCGACGGGCCGATCGCCTTGGCGATCTGCGCCGCCTTGTCGGTGAGCCACAGCGACATCTTGTGCTCGTTCTCGCGGCGATCGAAGGTCATGCGCAGCAACGGCAGGCCGTACGCATCGCGATACGTCGGATCCAGATCGAGGTAATTGCCGCGGTAGCTCTGGCAGGCCCCCTGGATGGTGATCGGGAAGGAGCGGTTGAAGTAGGTCGCCACCGCGCGCTTCCATTCCGAGCCCCAGCGCGGCGTGCCGCGCGGCACCGGCCGTACTTCGATCGGCCGCGAGCCGCTGGTCGCCGCCTGGAAAAAGCCGCCGCCGATGAAGCCCAGCCCCGAATGGTCGAAGTTGTCGCCGTTGAATTCATCGATGGTCATGCCCATCCCGCCGGCCGCCATGAACTGGTTGAACACCCGGTCCTCGAAGAACAGCGTCACGCTGGAGGGCGTCTGGTAGGCGTAGTTGCGGCCCACGACACCGGTGTTGGCAGCCGGGTCGTAGGGCTTGCCGATGCCCGAGAGCAACATCAGCCGCACGTTGTTGAGCACGTAGGAGCACAGCAGCACCATCTCGGCCGGCTGCTCGAACTCGCGGCCGCGCGAATCGACGTAAGTAACGCCGATGGCGCGCTTTCGGGCGGCGTCGAGGTCGACCTTGGTGACGTTGGCGTGGGTGCGCAGCTCGAAGTTCTTCTGCTTCATCAAGTTGGGCAGCACCGCGGTCTGCGGGCTCGCCTTCGCGCCCATCTCGCAACCGAAGAACTGGCAATAGCCGCAGTAGACGCAGGCATTGATGGTCGCGCCGTATTCGTTGGTGTAGGCACGCGAGAGCGCGCCGGTCGGCGTCGGAAAGGGCTTGTAGCCCATCTTCTCCGCGGCCTGCGTGAAGAGCGCGCCGGCGTAGGAGGTTTTGAGCGGCGGATTCGGATACTCGCGCGAGCGCGGTCCCTCGAATGGGTTGCCGCCGGGGACGATCCTGCCCCTGAGATTGCCGGCCTTGCCGCTGATGCCGTAGAGATACTCGAAGCGGTCGAAATGGCGCTCGAGCTCGTCGTAGGTGACCCCCCAGTCCTGGCTGGTGCAGTCTTCCGCAAGCTGGCCCTTGCCGTAGCGCGCGAGCGTGCGGCTGCGGGTCTCGAAGTCCCAGGGCAGGAAGCGCCAGGTGAGGCCGCCCCAGTGCACGGCGGCGCCGCCGACGCCCTCGCCGGGGCGGAAAGAGCCGAGCTGGCGCATCGGCAGCGCGGTCTCGGCGGCATTGTTCCTGAACGTGATGGTCTCGCGCGAGAGGTCCTGCATCAGCTCGTGGCGGCCCACGTAGCGCAGCTCGTCGTGCACATAGGGCATGGCGAAGTCGGGATCGGTGTCGCGCCAGCGCCCGCGCTCCAGCCCGACCACCTTGAGTCCTGCCTCGGCGAGCTCCTTTGCGATGATCGTGCCGGTCAGGCCCACGCCGACGATCGCGACATCCACCGGTTTCAGCTTCGTCGCCATGATCAATCCTTGCGCGTCAGCAGGACGTGCTTCGGATGCCCGTGCTCGTCCACCTGGGCTACTTTGTCGACGATATCCTGGATCGATACCGGCATGGCGTTGTAAGGCACGCCGTGCTGATCGACATGCGCCGTGTAGACGGCCGCCACGCCCGGGAAGCCGACCAGCTTCCAGCCGACCTTGTCGCGGTTGCCGCCATAGATCGGATCGGCAAAGAAGCCCTCCAGCGTGTTCGCGAGCAGCATGTTGAAGAAGAACTGCGAGCGCACCCCCTCCAGCCCGATCTTGCCGCCGTCCAGGCCGCGCAGCACTTCATCCTGCTGCGCTGCCGTGAGCGCGCTGAAGCTGCTGCCGTATTGTTTCGCGCAATGCGCATTCACCTCGCCGATGCCGATGCGATACACCTGCTGCGGCGTGAGCGGAGACTGATAGCCTTGCTGCGGCGTGCCCTCGGGCCAGGGGCCCTGGCGATACATCTTCGCCATCGTCCCCCAGCCGCCGAACAGCTGCCGGTCGATGAAAGTGGCGACGCCGGCCTCCTTCGCGCCAGGGCCGAGCTCGTCGGCGGGAATCAGCCGCGCTACCGCCGCTTCGACGAAGGCGACTTCGGGCTGCGTCAGGTACATGTAG
>VBBY01000047.1 GCA_005881595.1 Betaproteobacteria bacterium
TCCTTGCGGGTGATCGAAGGATTCATGGAGTGCAGTAACTTTTCAAGTGATGGAGGGTGTAACTTCTTTTATGCCGCCAGTTTTGCGTTTCGGCCGAACCCGGACTGCGGCGTCGAAGTTTGAGGATTTGTTACGCCCACAGGTCGAGTATCTTTATCGGCTGGCTTGGCGCTTTACCGGCAGCGTGGCCGATGCCGAGGACCTGGTCCAAGACGTATTGCTCAAGCTCTATCCGCGTACTCGGGAGCTGCTCGATATCGAGCGGCTCCGGCCCTGGCTGGCCAAGGTGCTCTACCGCCAATACATCGACTTCTTCCGCAAACGGGCTCGCTCGCCGCTCGTCGAGCTCGCCGCCGACTCGGAGGGCGAGGACGACCCCCTCGATACCTTGCCGGCGCTCGAAGACGGCCCGGAAGACCATGCCGAACGCAGCCGGTTGCGCGAGCGCATCCTCGCCGCCCTTGAGCGACTCAGCCCTGAACAGCGCGCGGTGGTCACGATGCACGATGTCGAGGGGTACAGCCTCGAGGAGCTCGAGACGATCCTGGAGACGCCGCTTGGCACGCTGAAGTCGCGGCTGCACCGTGCCCGCCGACGCTTGCGGGCGCTCCTGCCGATGGAACCTTTTTCCGCCGGCGAGCGTGTAAACAGTTAGGAACCCGTCAAATGGAATGCCGCGACTTCACGACGCAATTGGACGACTACCTCGACGGGCGGCTCGATGCCGTCTGGCGGCAGTCGATTCAAGTGCATCTGGAGCATTGCCCGAGTTGCCGGCGCTTGCATCAGCACGCGGTGGTGCTGCGGGCGGCTTTGCGCACGCTGTACGCGCCGGCGTCGCACCCGGGCTTCGTGGACGAGGTTCTGGGGCGCGCCAGCCGCGCGGCCGGTGCTGCTCAGCCCCCGCGGCGCGCCGTGATCGGCCTCGCGCTCGCGGCGACTCTGGTGCTCGGTGTGTCGCTGGGCGTATTCCTCGCCACGCCGTCGGCGCCGGCGCAGACAGTAGCGTTGACGCTCGAGCGGCCCGAGACCGTGCGCCTGATGTTCAACAGCGCGAAGCCGCTGCAGGCGGCGACACTGAGTCTGGCACTGCCCGAGAACGTCGAGCTCGTCGGCTATGGCAACCGCCGCGAGCTTGCGTGGCAGACGAATTTACGCGAAGGCGGGAACCTGCTGCAGCTAGCGCTGGTCGCGCACGGAACGGTGAAAGGCGAGCTCGTGGCGGGCCTGTCGCACGGCGGAAGAAGCAAGACGTTCCGGCTCAAGATCGAGATCAAACGCCCGGACAAGACTGGAGCTACATCATGAAGCGATCCATGCGATACACGATCACGATCGGTACGATTCTGGGCTTCGCGTTGTCGAGCGCAGTCTGGGCGCAGCAGCGGGATCTGGAGGTTACGATTGACGTGGTGCCGGCCAACGTCGCTGCCGGCGCCGCCGGCGAGATCAAGCTGCCCATCACGCTGCCCGAGACGGCATCGCCCCGGGCACAGGATGCCTCGGCCTTTGGCCTGGAGACCGCCAACCGGGCCCGCGAGTTGAAGGGGGATCTCGGCCGCGAGTTCGGAAAAGAGGTATCCGAAGCGGCGCGGGAGCGGAAGCGCACTCCGAACCTCCCCCCGCAATCCAAGGGTTCGCCAAAGGGGTAGCGGTAGTTAATCCCGGCAGCGGGCGTGCTCGCCACGCCGGAAGGAAGGGGGATGAGCACTACCAAAGAGCGGTTTCTTTCGTCGTTGGTCCTTGCATTGGGCATCGCGAGTCTTTTTCCCGCCGCGAATGCCCTTGGTGCGGCGGTGGTGCAGGAGTCGGTAGGCGATGTCCGCGCCGGTGCGACGCCGGCCCAAAGCAAGCCTGTAGCCCCGAACCAGCGTGTGCTTTCGGGCACCTTGGTGACCACCGCTCCCGGTTCCCGGGTCGTTCTGCGCTTCGACGACGGCCAGCTGGTGGCGCTCCACGAGAATACGCAGTTCCGGATAGAGGATTTCCGCTTCCGGCCGCAGGAGTCGAAGGCCGATCGCGCGGTGTTCGTCCTTTTGCGGGGTGCACTTCGCGCGGTGACCGGGGCATTGGGAGAACGCAGCCCCGCAGCGTTCTCGCTGATCGCGGCGCAGTCGACGATCGGCATTCGAGGCACCGACTTCATGGTCGCTGTTGCGACTCCCGCTGCCTATCTTTCCGTGCTCAGGGGGACCGTCACGGGTACCAACGTCGCCGGCACGGTGGCGTTCGGCGCGGGAACTTTCGGCTCGATCACAAGCTCCACGGCGCTCGCGGTGCCCATCCCTCCGAGCGCCTTGCCCGCCACGGTCTCGTCGGCGTTCGGCGCCCTGGGCGCGCTGCCTATCACCGGCTCCGCCGTCGACGAAAAGCTTCCCGAGACAGCGGCGCCCCGGGCACAGGATGCCTCGGCCTTTGGCCTGGAGACCGCCAACCGGGCTCGCGAGTTGAAGGGGGATCTCGGCCGCGAGTTCGGAAAAGAGGTATCCGAAGCGGCGCGGGAGCAGGCTCGGGACCGCATCCCGGGCAGCGGCTCACGCAAACCCTGACTCCATAACGCACCGTCACCGCCGGGTCCGCAACCTGCCGGAGTAAACTCTGTCGGGCGTTTGCGCCTGTTCGTCGCCGAAGGTTACAAGTCGGAACAATATGCAGCTTCGGATTATCTGCCTCGTCGTCGTTGTTTCGTTGTGCCTCGGCGTCGTTGCAGGGCGGCCTGCGCGCGCCGCGGCGCAGGGCGCGCAGGTTTTCGATCAGGGTATATCGGCGTTTCGCGCGGGCGATTACCAGGCGGCGCTTCAGTCGTTCCTCGATGCGCGGCGAGCGGGCCTGGATACCCCGGCTCTGCGCTACGACCTCGCAGCGACGTATTACCGGCTGGGTCGCTACAAGGAGGCCGAGAACGAGTTCCAGGCGCTCGCGCGCGATTCACAGTGGGCTCCTCTCGCTTATTACAACCTCGGTCTGACCACGCAGCGCATGGGTCGCCCGCAGCAAGCAATAGAACACTTCGAGCAGGCGTACCGCATGACCGCTGACCTGAGCTTGCGCGCGCTCGCGGCTACGGCCCTCGAGCGGCTCGGCGGCGCACCGCCGTCGCAGCGGACGGGCGCCGTGGTCTCGTTGGCCGGCGGCTACGACAGCAACGTGACGCTGTCGCCGGAGGCTGCGACAGTCGGAGCGAGCCGCCAGAGCGACCTGTTCGTCGAGGCGCTCGCCGCGGCGAGTCATCGCCTGGCGCGCGGGTGGTATGCCCACGGCGGCCTGCTCCTGCGGAGGTACAGAGATCTGAACCAATTCGACCTGACGGGATTACGCGCCGGCCTGAGCTATGAGACCGATTCGGGTCGCTTGCCGACCGTCGTCGGCGGCTATTTCGATACGGTGTATATCGGCGGCGAGCGCCTCGAGCAGGTCGCGGAACTCGACGTGGAGGCGCGCAGCCGCCTGGATGCCGGCGGCGAGCTACGCGGTCGCTATCAGCTCGGGCACATCGCCGGCGGCGGGGAGTTCAAGTATCTCGACGGATGGCAGCAGCGTTTGTCAGCGGACGCGGGGTTCGCGCTGGCGCCCGCCTTCATGCGCGTCGGCTATCAGCTTGAACTTAACAATCGTAGCGATCTCCAGCAGGGAGGCGAGTTCTTCAGCGCCTCGCCGACGCGGCATTCGCTATTCGCAACCGTAAGTCTGCCCGACGTTGGCGGCTGGCGCACCGAGGCGCGCGGCGAGTATCGCGTCAGCCGCTACAACGATCCTAATCGTCTCAATGGGGGCACGCTCGAGGTCACACGCCAGGACAACCGCTACGGCATTGCCGCGCGCGCGAGTCACCGTCTGAGCACCCTGTGGGGCGTGTTCATCGACTATAGCTACTATCGAAACAAATCGAACCTGGACACCTACGACTATGGCCGGTACCAGCTGATGGCCGGTATCGAGGCCGCGCTGGAAAAATAGAGTCGGACTTAGCCCCCGGTCAGCTCGCGCACCGCGGCAATCAGGTCTTCGAACTTGAAGGGCTTGTTGAACGTCCTCACCGCGCCGACCTGGCGCGCGACTTCGAACACGTCGAAATTCAACAGCGGGTCACGACCGCTCAGGCGATGATCTTCGCCTCGGGAAACTCCCTGCGCAGCCCCTGAACGCCGTTGGCAGCGCCTTCGACTTCGAACGCGCATCATGTCCTCAGTCGAGCGTGAAGCTGTCCCACGCGATGCTGTCCCACGCGACGCTGTCCCACGTGAGCGTTTGCCAATCGATGCCGCCGAGCGTCGGATCCTTCCAGTAGAGCGGCGAGCCATAGAGGACCGGGAACAGCGCCCGGGCGAAGCCGTCCGCGGGCCGGAGCGCGTTGTTGGCGCAGCACAAATTGACCATAGGTAGGAGCGCGCCAAACAGGAGGCCGTCCTGCAGCCTGCCACGAGGCGCCGCGTTTACGGCGCGGTACGCGTCGAGCAGCCCGCTGCCATCCGCCATTGGATCGGGGAGAGCCTGGCCGCTCTCCCACCCGTACGGCTGCGTCGTCCTAACCAAGAGCGCCTTGACCTGATCCGGGGTGAGGCTCGGCCGGCGCTGCAGGAGGAGCGCGGCGGCGCCCGACACGACGCCGGTCGCCATCGACGTTCCGGTCAGACGGAAGTACGTCGATCCATTGTGCGCCACCACGATGCGGTCGGGGAACAGCGTATCCAGGGCGCTCCCCGGCACGCGGATGGAGACGAGGCGCCGCCCGGGTGCGACCAGATCGGGCTTGGCATTCGAGTCGGCGCTGCCCCAAGCGGAGAACCAGGCGAGCGTATCGTCGCTTCGGCTGAGGGTTCCACGATCGTCCGTCGCGCCGACGGTGATGACGTACGGGTCGATGCCTGGCGTCACGACGCTGTCGCGCGCGGGTCCGCCGTTGCCAGACGCGGCCACGACGACCAGACCACGGCGCCACGCGATTTCCACGGCCGCCGACATCGGGTCGAGGCGGTAGGAAAGGTGGGCAGGCGCGCCAAAGGAGAGATTGATGACGCGGATGTTGTAAACGGCGCGCTGGGCGAGGACCCACTCGATTCCCCGTACCACCGAGGAGATCCGACCGCTTCCGGTGCGGCCGAGCACCCGGACGTCGACGATGTTGGCTTGCGGAGCGATGCCGACGATCTGGCCGCCGGAGCGGCTGCCATTCCCGGCGACGATCCCCGCGATATGCGTGCCGTGCCCGCCCGGGTCGCTGGTGAAGCGCACATCGGCGAAGTTGACCGAGGCGAGGATACGGTTCTCGGGCTCGATGAGATCCGCATCCGCCGCGACGCCGGAATCGAGTCCGCGGGCCCACCGTCGCGTCGTGATGGATGAACGCCACCGTGGGCACGAGGCTCACCGCGCTGATGCCGGCGGCGTTCGCGAACCCAGCGGCTCCGTCGATGAGCGACAGCCCAGCGACCGGAATGCCGTAGAGACGGAGAAGATCGAGGGCCTCCAGGGCGCGACTGACATTCGCCTGGCCGAGGAACGGAGGGAGCGGGTGCTGCATCTCCACGATGACCGGCAGAAGCCTTTGCGGATCGGCCGCCATCAGGGCGAGCAACGCAGGGTCGATCTTGTCCGTGATGGGCGGTACCGCGGGGTTCACCGTGACGGCCACGTCATCGATCGCTGCGAGCGCGCCGTCCGAGGCCGTCAGCCGCAGCACGTAGGCCCCGCTCTCCGAGAATGTAGCCGTCGAGATGAGGGCGCCGGGGTTGCTGAAGCTGACCGTGCCCGGGCCGCTCACTTGGCTCCACGTCGTCGTCAGTACTGGCGGAATCGGCAATCCGTCGTCGATGGCGGCGCCCGTCAAAGTCGCAATGCCGGGCAGCGTGATCACCTGGTCTAGGCCCGCGTTCACGACCGGCGCCAGGTTGATCCCGGGCAGCGGAGGCGGCGGGAGCAATTGCGCGTGCGCCGAAGGCGCCGCTGGCACAAGCGAAAGCGCGAGCGCAACGAGCGCGCATCTGATGCCGAGCAGCCGGCGGCGATTCATGCGCGAGCCGCCCGGTTCAATCGCACGATGGCGCCCAGAGTGAGGAGATCCGCCTCTTGGTAGGCTTCGGGGCGATAGCTCTGCGCAGAGAGCTATCCGATCCAATGAGCCATTCGGACTATGGCCTCTGTCAAACATCGAAATCCAGGATTGCCGGCGAAATGATGCCTTCGATGCACGAAGCGGTCAAGGGCTGGCTAACGCTTTGATTCCGGCGAGTGCGGGTTGGCTCCTCACCGAAGCTAGGGACATCAACGACTCTGCTCAAAGAGGGAGCAGTACGAGCTCGGAATACAATTTGTCGAGCTCGTGCGCCTGTAAAATCGAGGAGCGAAAGAGCATCGGCTGCCTGATCACCTTGCCTCGCGGCCGCAGCGCCCCGAAAAGGCCGGCCTCGGCGGTCAGCGCCACCGACCGCTGGCGCCAGATAATCGCGAGCTTGACGCGCTCGAGATGGCGGGCAACCAGCGCCGGAGCACTGCAATAGAGCAAATCTGACACGGGAAACCGCCCTATTTTTCTACGCTTCACTACCAGATAGGCTCTTTCCGACCCCGACTGCAATACCAGCTGCAGGCAATCGTACGGGGCATGATCGTCGAAAATCCGCCGCTGTTCGCCATCGAGGAGAGCGCGCACCTGCTCCGGGTCGGAAATGATCCGGGCGCTGGGCCAACGCAACGTGCTGGCGTTTAGAAGCGGCGGCAATATGATCTTGTTTCGATCAAGATAGCTGAACCCCATCGCTTCACACATGTGCGTTACCGTGGGCGATGGGGTGAAGCTCGTATAACACACGGTTTCATCGCGCAACGCATGCGCAAGAAGCGCGAAGCTCCAGCCTCGGTAATCGGGATGCACGTAAAACGACGAAAGGTTGCACACGAGCGCGGTCTTGCCCTGGACTAGTCGACGCGCGTATAGCATGCCTATGAAGCCGCGAATCTCGCCGCCGGTGACAAGCATGAACCCGAGGTTCGGCTTTTCATCAAGCCACCGGTAGTCAAACAGCGGCCGCCAAGCCACGGGAATCCTTGCCCCAAAGCCACGGTGAAGAAATACGCAAAGCCGTTCGATGTCCGCCGCACGCGCCGGCCGGATATCCGGAGGCAGGCGCGAAGCGCGGGGCGCCGTGTACGCGGCGAGCCTGCCTGGTGCTGCCTTGCCCCGATCGCCGCCAGGCCGCGCCTCCAGGGCGCAGCCGCGGCCTCGCAGGGCCGCGGCGATGCCCGCGATGGTTGGAGCCTGGAACAGCGCATGGAGAGGCAGGTCACAGCGGGTCTGCGCTTGGATCTCGCTGAGCAGGCGCAACGCCGAAAGCGAGTTGCCGCCGAGGTCGAAGAAGCTTTCGTGCCTGGCGATCGGCGATCCTTCCAGCAGCCTTTCAAAGATGCCTTGCAGCTCGCGTTCCAGCGCGTCGCGCGGGTCCAGTTCCTGACGATCGAGCCGTGCGTCCGTGTGAGTGTCGTCCGTCGGCTCCGATCTGACGGCCGGCGCGGAGGCGGACAAGGCCGGGGCTCGAGCGATGGCCTCCAGGCTATCCGGGTTTCGCAGGGCATCCCGGTTGCGCACCGGACGGCCGTTCACGGCGTCGCGCGCTGCCGCCTCGGAGCGCTTTCCGCTATGGGTCACCGGGAGCTCCTCGACCTGTGCGATCCGCGCAGGCACGAATACCACCGAGCCGCGGCGGGCTAGCTCGGAGCGGATCCGCGCTTCGAGCGAGCGGTCGAGCACAGCGCCGCCACGAAGCACGACCAGAAGCACCAGGCGCGTGCCACCCGGCTCATTTTCGGCGTATTGCTCGACCGCCATCGCTTCGGCCACCTCTACGATGTCCTGCAGGATGCGATAGATCTCCGCCGGGCCGACGCGAATCCCGCGGATGTTGAGGATGCCGTCGGAACGGCCATGCAGACGTGCGCCGCCCTCCGGCGTGAACTCGATCAGGTCGCCGTGGGTCCAGACGCCGGGATTCTGGCTGAAGTAGGCCTCGTGGAATCGGCGACCGTCTTTGTCGCCGAAAAACCCGATCGGCCGTGACGGGAACGGATTGGCGCAAACCAGCTCGCCGATGCGCGCCAGGGGCGCGTTCGCCGGCGGTAACGCGCGTACATCAAGCCCGAGGCTGCGGCACTGCGCCTCGCCACGATGCACCGGGAGGACGGGATTGCCCAGGACGAAGCAGCCCAAAATGTCCGTCCCGCCAGAGATCGACTGCAACAGCAGATCTTGCTTTACACGATCCCGCACCCAATCGTACTGATGCTCGTAGAGAATCGATCCCGTAGAGAGTACTGAACGCAAGGACGCAAGGTCGCATGCGCGCGCGGGCTGGTAGCCAGACTGCTCGCAGAGCTGCAGGTAAGCGGGGCTCGTCCCGAATACCGTCACTTTCTCAGACGCTACCAGCTCCCACAGCGTCCCCGGCCCCGTGATCGGACCATCGTAGAGGACCAGCTCGACCCCGGATGCGAGCGCCGAAAGTTGCCAGTTCCACATCATCCAGCCGCACGAGGTCTGGAAGAACAGCCTGTCGCCCTGCCGCAGGTCACAGTGCAGCCGGTGCTCCTTCAGATGCTCGAGCAACGTCCCGCCGGCGCCATGCAGAATGCACTTGGGTTGCCCGGTCGTGCCGGAGGAAAAAAGCACGAACAACGGGTGGTCGAACGCAAAGCGCTTCCAGGCGCCATCGTCGGTGCCGCGGCCGCGTTTCATGAGGTCGGTAAGGCGATGGATCGGACACGCCACCCCGTTTGGAGCCGCCCCGTCGTCGAGCGCGACAATGGCCTTCAATGACGGCAGGCCGGCCGCTACCTCCGCGAGGCTTGCAGCCACGGGCGCACCGATGTCCCAGCGCTCGGAGCGCAAATGCCCCATCAGGATGACTGGCTCGATCGGCGCGAACCGCGAGAGGATCGAAAACACGCCCATGTCGGGGGCGCAGCTCGAAAAGGTCGCGCCAACCGCCGCCGTCGCAAGCGCGGCCACGACAGCTTCGTTGCCGTTCCGCGCAATCGCTACGACGCGATCGCCTTCCGCCACCCCCATGCCGCGGAGGGATGCCGCCACGCTGCGCACTCGGTCGCGCAGCTCGCCACGCGTCAGGCGCTCGCGCGGCCGGTCCGCGTGACAAGCCGTAACGGCGGGCAGGTCGTCGCTTGCGTGTTCCTGCTCCAAAAGGTTCTCGACGAAGTTGAGGCGCAGGCGGGGAAAAAAAGACGCGCTCTCGCAGGAATCGCCGGCGCAGACCGGCTCGATCTCCCCCTCGACGTCGAGCTTGCACCAGCGCAGGAACAACTGCCAAAACGTCCGAAACTGATTACACGAGAACTGCTCGAACCCTGAGTAGTCGCCGTAACTGCGTCCCGTCGCGGTCTCGCAATAGCGCACGAACGCGCTTAGCTGCGACCGCGCCATCGCCGTCGCATCGGGAACGAAGATCGGATCTCGTGGCCTAGCCTGCAACATGGGATCCACACCATAGCAGGTCACTGCCTGCCGATGGTAGCGTGGATTCCGCACGCGAGAGGACGGGGCTCTTTGGTTACGGCTGCGACCTGGAGCTAAGGGGCGCGTTGCTCCTTGGCCCCGGTCAGCTCGCGCACCGCGGCAATCAGGTCTTCGAACTTGAACGGCTTGTTGAACGTCTTTGCAGCGCCGACCTGGCGCGCGACCTCGAACACATCGAGATTCGCCAGCGGGTCGCGGCCGCTCATGGCGATGATCTTCGCTTCGGGAAACTCCCTGCGCAGGTCGTGGATCGTCTCGATACCTTCCATTTCCGGCATGAAGATGTCGGTGACGATCACGTCGGCGGGCCGGGCGCGCTGCAGCGCCAGCCCCTGAGCGCCGTTGGCGGCGCCTTCGACCTCGATGCCGCAGCTCTGAAACCACATGAGCGCAAGCTTCCTGAAGTCTTCGTTGTCCTCGATGACGAGAACGCGCATCAGGTCTCCAGTAGCGCCGTCCGGCTCAGTCGAGCGTGAAGCTGTCCCACAGGATGCTGTCCCAGGCCACGCTGTCCCACGCGATGCTGTCCCATAAGACGCTGTCCCACAGGACGCTGTCCCACAGGACGCTGTCCCACAGGACGCTGTCCCAGGCGAAGTTGTCCCAGGCGGTGCTGTCCCACAAGACGCTGTCCCACGTGAGCGTTTGCCAATCGATGCCGCCGAGCGTCGGATCCTTCCAGTGGAGCGGCGAGCCATAGAGGACCGGGAACAGCGCCCGGGCGAAGCCGTCCGCGGGCCGGAGCGCAAGATTGGCGCACGCCAGAGGCTGGACTGCGCTCGGCACGAGCCCGCCCAGCATGCCCGGCAAGAGACCGCCCGGCAAGATACCGCCCGGCACGGGCGAGGGCGCCGGTGGAGGCGCCGTGTTCACGGCGGCGTACGCGTCGAGCAGTCCGCTGCCATCCGCGATCGGATCCGGCAAAACCTGGCCGCTATCCCACCCGTACGGCTGCGTCGTCCCGACCAGGAGCGCCTTGACCTGATCGGGGGTGAGGTCCGGCCGGCGCGCCAGGAGCAGCGCGGCGGCGCCCGACACGACGGCGGTAGCCATCGACGTTCCGGTGAGGCGAAAGTACGTCGATCCGTTCCGCGCCACCACGACGCGTTCGGGAAACAGCCTATCCAGGGCGCTTCCCGGCACCCGGATCGAGACGAGACGCCGCCCCGGCGCGACCAGATCAGGCTTGGCATTCGAGTCGGCGCTGCCCCAACCGGAGAACCAGGCGAGCATGTCATCGCCTCGGCTGAGGGTTCCACGATCGTCCGTGGCGCCAACGGTGATGGCGTACGGGTCGGTGCCTGGCGTCACGACGGTGTCGCGCGCCGGTCCGCCGTTCCCCGACGCGGCCACGACGACCAGGCCACGGCGCCACGCGATTTCCACGGCGGCCGCCATCGGGTCGGCGCGGTAGGAAAGGTTTGCGCGCGCGCCGAAGGACAAGTTGATGACGCGGATGTTGTAGGCGGCGCGGTGCGCGAGGACCCACTCGATCCCTCGTATCACCGAGGAGATCCGACCGCTGCCGGTGCTGCCGAGCACCCGGACGTCGACGACGTTGGCTTGCGGAGCGATGCCTACGAACTCGCCGCCGGAGCGGCTGCCATTCCCGGCGATGATCCCCGCGATATGCGTTCCATGCCCGCCCGGGTCGCTTGCCAGGCGCTGATCCGCGAAGTTGACCGAGGCGAGGATGCGGTTCGCGGGCTGGACGAGGTCCGCGTCCGCGGCGACGCCTGAATCGAGGACGGCAACCGTAACACCTCCGCCGGTGGTCCCCTGCTGCCAGACCTGGTCGGCGTTCACCACGAGCGGGTAGACCTCGGAGACCTGATCCGGAGGGGCGATCACCGGCGGATCTGCGCTGCGTTGCGGGCCTACCGTCGCGTCGTGATGGATGCGCGCTACAGCGGGTACGAGGCTCACCGCATTGATGCCGGCGGCGTTCGCAAACCCCGCGGCCCCGTCGATGAGAGACAGCCCGGCGACCGAAATGCCAGATTGCCGGAGGAGATCGAGGGCCGTCAGAGCGCGATCGACATTCGGCGCGCCGACGAACGGGGCGACCGGGTGCTCCATCTCCACGATGACCGGCAGCAGCGCCTGCGGATTGGCCTGCATCAGGTCGCGCAACGCGGGGTCGATCTTGTCCGCGGCGGCCAGTTGCGTGGGCGAAGACGCCGCGGCCGCAAGCGATTGCACGGGCAGCGGAGGCGCCACGGGCACAGGCGCTGGCACGGGCACCGGCCGCACAAGCAACTGCGCGCGCACCGGAAGGGCCGCGGGCACCAGCACAAGCGCGAGCGCAACGAGCGCCCAGCGAATCCCGGGGAGCCGGCGGCAATTCATGCGTGCGCCACCGCTGGGCGATAGGCGCTCCGCTCCTCGCGCAACGGCAGAGTGAAGCAGAACGTGCTGCCTTGGCCGTGCCCGAGAGACTCCGCCCACATGCGGCCGCCATGCGCCGCAACGATGCCGTTGCTGAAATACAGGCCGAGCCCTCCTCCCGCTACGTTTCGCGCCGGTTCCGCCCGGTACCCCCGGCGGAACAGTTGCGTCAGCTCGGTGCCATCGAGGCCGATTCCCTCGTCGCGCACGCGGACCGTCGCGCTGCGCGCGCCGGCGGCCACCGACACCGTCACGGTCGAGCCCTCGGGCGAGTACTTCACTGCGTTGGAGAGAAGATTCATCAGCGCCTGCCGGAGCCGTCGCTCGTCCCACTCGCCGACCACGTCCTGGTCGGCGAGGACCTTGATCTCGTGGCGGGCGGTCGAGCGTATGCTTTCCGTTACTTCGCGGGCAAGGGCGGCGAGATCCGTACGCCACCGCAAGATGGAGAGCAGGCCTGCCTCGAGGCAGGAGACGTCAAACAGTGTCGTCAGGAGCTCCGCAAGGCGGTCGACGTGCGTGACGATCGACGCGGCATCCGCCTCCAGGTCCGTGCGATCGCGCTCGCCTGAGGACAGTCGCCGGTGGAGAAGCTCCGCGTGGCCTCTGACCACCGCAAGAGGAGTCTTCACATCGTGCCAGGCCATGTTGAAGATGTCTTCCCGCAGTCGCTCGAGATCGCGCTGCCCCGTGATGTCACGGAGCACGATGACGCCGCCTTGCGGGGTGCCTCTCGCCGAACGCAGCACGGATGCGGCCAGGCTCAGCACGCGCCGCTGCCCCGAGCGCAGCTCGACCTCCTCTTCAGCGATGCTCGTGCCCGAGCGGAGGGCAGCGATGAGGGGGAGGAGCGCTGCGGCGATCTCGCGCGCCGTTGCCGGCCACTGCTCGAGCCGCTGCTGCTCGAGTGGCTGGCCGACGACGAGGCTCGCGTTGTCCAGGCAGAGGAGCTCCCGGGCCGCCCGGTTCAATCGCACGATGGCGCCCCGTGGGTCAACGATGAGGAGGGCGTCGCTCATGGTCGCGAGGACCGCTTCCAGCTGCAAAGCGTGTCGCTCGTGCTCCAGGGCCATCTGCTCCGTCGCGCGAACGCGTTCGATGACGGTACCCGCCTGCACGGCGATGGCGCCCAGGCTGAGGAGATCCGCATCCTCGTAGGCTTCGGGCCGATAGCTCTGCGCAGAGAGCACACCGAGCACCCGATCGCCGGACAGGATCGGGACCACGACGCCGGACTGCGGCGTGACCAGCTCTCCAGCTTCGGTCCCGTAGATGAGGTGGACCGCGGGTCCTTCGGCAGACCAGCGACGCACGAGCCGGGGTTCTCCCGTTCGAATGACCTCGCTCGTGAAACCCTTGCCCAGCGGGAACGTACCGCCGGGGAACTCGACCCCGCGGTCCATCTGGCGGACGACCTGCACGGTGGCGCTCGTCTCGTCGTAGAGCGCGAAGAGAAAGACCGTCGCATCCATCACGCGCGCAGTCTCTTCATGGAGAGCGCGGAACAGCTCCGCCAGGTCGCGGGCGCCGGCAGCGAGCGCTCCGAGCCGATTCGCAAGATCGAGTCGCGCGCGAAGCTCCTTCTCGCTCGTAGTCACAGCAGTCGGCATCTACCCCCCACCGTATGGCGGTATAGCGCTGCAGTGGTGCCTGATCTTAGGAGCAGAGGAAAAGGGCCTTTTCGCCTGATCCTAGCCTGACTTCAATTTAAGCACGCTATCGATCCGATGCGCCATTTGGACCATGGCGGCGTCATCAAATCAAAGTCCGGAAGGAACAGCCGGCCTCGCGTTGCGACCAAAATGAAGTTTAGTCATTGATTTGTGTGCAAATTTATCTACTGCCAGGCGCGGTTGTCGACCGTGTTCTCGTAGGTGGCGCCCGGCGCGACCAGCCCCCATCCCAGCGTCCACTGATAGGTGTGCTCGAAGCGCTCGCGGGTGTACGGCTCGGGTGCGGCATTCAATATGCGCGCTAGCTTGAGATCCTTCAGCTCGAGCAGGCCTCCGGCCTCCTCGAGCAGATAGTGCGCGTAGCGCTCGGGGCGCTTCTGGATCGCCTCGGCAGCCGAGGCTTCGGCGCGGAACATTTTCGCCAGAGTCGCGCCGTCCAGCTCGTCGCCCGCTGCCTCGCTGCGGGTCGAATGCGACTCCATGAGAACCCGAAGGCCGCGCATTTCGGCGATGCTGATCCACGGCTCCATCAGGCTGACGGCCGCCACCTCGCCGCGGCTCACGGCGTCCAGCCGCTCCTTCATCGTCCCGGCAAAGGTGGTCCGGATCTGCTCGCGCTTGAGGAAGCCCTCAAGCAGCTTCAGCGTGGTGAAGTGCGAGCCGTTGAACGGGCTGACGCCGATCGGCTTGTCCTTCAACTGCTCCGGCTCGTAGATGCGCGACCTGGGATCCGTGACGATCGCGAAAGTCGACATCGCCGAGCCCAGCGCCACGATCTTGGCGGCGCGGTGCCCGGAGCTCACCGTGGACTCGACCGCGCGCTTCATGACTCCCCACTCGCACATCCGGAACTGGTCGCACGCGCCTTGATCGTAAAGCGCCTCCATGGTGCGATCGAACACGTTGGCGCGCAGGGCCTGGTGGTCAGAGTCGCGCTGACCGGAACCCGGGGTACGGACGATCTCCACGTCCAGGCCCTGGTCCCTGAAGAACCCTTCGTCGCCGGCCACCAGCAAGGGCAGATCGTGGATGGCGTTCATCATCGATGCCCTTACTTTCTTAAGCGATGCGGTCATGGCGCGCCTCCGATTCTAGACAGTCATTTTCTGCCATTTTCTCCTACAGCGCATGTACTGCAGCCGAGGTGACCGACGGCGAGAACAAGCACGACGAGGAGGGCGATCGTCGCGACGCGCGAGGACGCGGCGAGAAAATGCAGCGTGCCGCTCTCGAGCCCGACGAACGCGAGGCCGAGCACGGGGATCACCGGGGCCCCGCAGCCCGTGACGCTGCACGCGCCGGTGGAGACTCCGAATACCGTCGCCGCGGCACCCGCCAGACCTCCGCGGTGCAGTGCCCGCGCCGCGCCGCCGGAGGCGAGATCGCGATAGCGGCGCCAGAGGGCGAAGTACAGGCCGAACAGCGCCGAAACGACGAGGATGCGGCCGACGTCGGTCACGTCCACGGCGAAGCCCCATTCGGCGCCGCCGTAGGTGCTGCCGGCCGAAACCCAGAACAGCGCGAGATCCGGAAGCTTCGCCAGTTTTTCCGCCAGCCGCGCGTCATCGGAGGCGAGGTATTCAGGGAGGCGTTTCAGCCACGGATTGAAGGTGTAGAAATCGAGCGGTTTGCGCACCGCCGACAGGATCGCGACCGGAGCAGCAACGTTGAGCGCGGCGACGGCGAGCGTCACCGACGCGAAGACGACGGGATGCGCGGCCAATGCCGTCCTCGCCCCCCGCAGCGCCTCACCCACCCACCGCATGCGTTCATTTTACGGTTTCGTTGAAGTGAGAAAATAGTCGGCGTAGCACGGCACCGGTTTGCGTCGACCCGGATTTCCACATGAACGCATTCGTCGCGATCTTGTTCGCAAGCCTGCTTTCGCGCCTCGGCTACCAAATGGCGCGAAGCCCGGTGCTCCCCAGCTTTGCCGCCGATCTCGGCGCCTTACCCGAGCTGATCGGCATCATCGTCGCAGCCTCGACCATCACCGGGGTCTTCGTCAAGCTGCCAGCGGGCGCGCTTTCCGACGTGCTCGGCAAAAAGCGCATGATGGTTCTCGGCGCACTGTTCTTCGCGCTCCCGCCGTTCCTCTATCCCTTCGTCCACGATGCTTGGTCGCTGCTCGCGCTGCGGTTCGTTCACGGCTTCGCCACCGCGATCTTCTCTCCGGTCGCCTCGGCCTATGTGGCTGGCCTCGCCGAAAGGGGGCGCGGCGCTCGGCTCGGCTGGTTCTCGTCGGCCAACGACATCGGCGCGACCGCGGGGCCGCTCATCGGCGGCTTCGTCTTGTATTTCACCGCCAGCTATTCGGTGACCTATCTCACGGTCGGCGCGCTCGGCGTGCTCACGTTCATCGTGGTGTTGCTGTTGCCGGATCTCGAACGCACGGCGGCGCGCGAGGCGAAGACTTTCGCAGCGCGCGCGGCGGAGTTCCGGCAGGGTGTCGCCGAGGTGTTCAAGACACCGCCGATTTTCGTCGCGGCGGGCATCGAAGCCGTCATGTACCTCGGCTACGGCGCCTTTCTCGGCTTCCTGCCAATCTACGCCAAGAAGGTAGGGCTCAATGAGGCCGAGATTGCAATCATCCTCGGCGCGCAGCTAGCTGTAGCCATGGCGGCGAAGCCGATCACCGGACGCGTGTCTGATCGGGTGGGGCGAATACCAGTCATCGTCATCGGCCTCCTGCTCTGTGCTACCGCGCTTCCGCTGATCTTCCGGAGCGAAAGCCTGACGGCTTTCGTTCTTGCAGCGCCGCTGCTTGGTCTTGGCGTCGGCGCGGTCACGCCGGTCACCAATGCACTTATCGCCGACCTCGCCTCAGCACGGCGCCTCGGCGCCGCCATGGGCGTGTTCGGAACCGTCTGGGACATCGGCGAAGCAGCGGGCCCCATGATCGCGGGCTTCCTGATTGGGCGATTGGGCTATGCGGCGACCTTCGACGTGCTCGCCGCCATAACCGCCGCGGTCACGCTCGGACTGATAGCGCTGGTGCGCGATCCGAAGCACGCGCGTCCTTGACACCCGCAAGGCGGCGATGCTCCACTGAGGCTCGCCGATGAACTACTTGGTTCTCGCAGCAGGCCTCGCGTTCCTCGGCGTCGCCCACGCCGGCCACGAGTTTCCGTTCTATCCGTCGTTCTATCCGCAGGAGATCACGGTCGAAGCGCTCGATGCGCAGACCGCGGCGCAGCGGCTCGCCAAGGGGACGCTGCACGCTTACGCCGGCACGCTGGAAACCGATCCGGCGAAGACCGCCGCGGTCGCTTCCCTCGGCGGCTACGTGATTGCCAGGGTGGACCGCGACGCGTGCGCAGCGGCACGCGGCTTGAAGCCGGCGCTTCCCGCGGGCGCGGTCTGGCATCCGTACCCCGTCACTCCGTTTCATGCCGACTACCTGCACCACGCCGATCGGGCCGAAGCGGCACGCGCGACAACCGGAGAGCAGAAAAAGTTCTCTGGAGAGCTTGAGATCATCGATGTGGGCGCGCTCATGGCCAAAGCAAGCGCGCGTTACAGCGGCTGGCCGGGACCGCCGTGGTTGAGACAAGGCTGGCTTCACGCTTATCTCCTGCTCGCGCCCGCGGTGACTGACGTGCGCATCGAGAATGCAGCGCGGCGTCTGATGCGCGGCGATTATCGAAGTCTAGAAGAACGCATCAATCTCGAGCGAAATCTCGTCGAGCTGCTGCAAGCTCGCTGCGAGCGTGTCGTGCTCGGCTATACCGTGCGGCGCGAGCACTATGGCGCGGACTATTCTCAAGGGGTGGAGAATGTCGGCTACGACGCGCTCGAGGGTCTTGCGTCGGCGATTTTTCCGCGCACGGTCAAGCTGCGGGACTTTCCGTGGAACGGCTGGCTCAACGTGGCGGCGCCGGCGCCGCCTTCCAGCGCGTGGAATCCCGTGGCCGGAGGTTTCGGCGATGCGTTCGGACGCCTGGTGTGGTCGGCGCTTTCCGATCCCGCGTTCCTTCCTTCGCCGCACGGCGGCGGCTGGATCGAGAATCGCGTGAGCGCCTCCGTCGAGAAGAGTCAAAAGCCGATCGCAGTGCCCGCAGGCGCGCTCTTTTCTGCCGGGCGCGGCAAGACGGCCACAGCGCGCATCGTCTACCGCGTGCGCAACTCGGCCTTCCACGACGGCACGTCGATGAGCTTCGCGGACCTGGTTTATGCCTACACTTTCATGAATCCGGAACAGCTAAGAGGCGTACGCCTGTTGCGTGTGGACACCGAGACGCTCGCATTCGGCGAAGACAAGCTGAGCTACGAAGTGCCGGTGGTCGAGGTCTACCTCGACGGCGTAGCGGACGGCGATGCGGCAAGCGTGGCGCCGCCGTGGACTACCTTGCCCTGGCATCTGCTTGCGCTGTTTGGGGAGGGAGCCCGCCGCGGCTATTTCACGCTTTCAGAGTTCGATCCGGTGCGCGACGCGGCGCTGGTGCGCAAGCTCGCCGAGCTGGCGCGCGAGCTGGAAGAGCGCGCGTACGTTCCACCTGCATTGGTACCTTATGTGAATGCACAAGAGGCTCGCGCCCGCTACCGTGCGCTGCGCGAGTTCCACGCAGCGCACGGCCATTGGCTCGTCACCAACGGCCCCTACGTGCTCGAGCGCTGGGATGGGGCGAAGGCGGTGCTCGGCGTGTTCCGCGATCCGACCTACCCGAAGGGAATCGGCAGCTTCAACGCCTACGCCGTGCCGCTCAAGGCGCATGTGACGCGGATCGAGCGCCGCGCCTCTGGCGCGGAGGTCCGCATCGAAACCGAGCGGCTGGAGCGCGAGGGGCGCGACGTGCGGATCGTGCGCGGCTTTCCGGAGAAAAAGCAGGCGGCGGTCTGCCGCTACCTGCTCATCGGTCGTGATGGCGCGGTCGCAGCCGCAGGCGAAGTGCGCGCCGGCGCCGAAGGCAGGTGTCGTCTGCAGTTAAAACCAGGGGGGAACCGGCTCGTGCTCGCCGCCGTGCTCGAGGGCAGCGCTGCGAACGCGCCGATCAGGATCGTGCCGTGGGAGTAGACTGTCATGGCCGTACGACAAGAGGAGGAATCATGGACAAGGAATTGCTGCAGGAGCGCCGCGGCTTTCTGAAACAGTTCGGCGCGACGCTGGGGGCGGCAGGCCTCGGGGCCGCCGGAGTCGGGACCGCGCATGCCGCGGCCAAACCCAAGGGCAACATCCCCGACCGGCCGGTCAAGGTCGGTCACACCACGTTTCTTACCGGCCCGGCGGAGCTTCTGGGCGGCCCGGGCCAGCGCGGACATGTCCTCGCCCAGGAGGAAATCAATGCGCAGGGCGGCCTGCTCGGCAAGCGCAAGATCGAGACGATCTTCGCTGACGAAGCCGCCGGGACCGACGGCAACGTGAAGGAACTGCGGCGCATGAAGCTGTCGGAGAACATCGAGCTCTTCACGGGGGTCATTTCGAGCGGCAACACCCCCGCCCTCGGGCCGGTGGCGGAGGAGCTGAGGGTGCTCACGCTGTTCAACGACGGCTGCACCGACTTCCTGTTCGACAAGGCGGTGCCGAACCCGAAGTACACCTTCCGGGTGACCAACATCCAGTCTGCGGACGGCGTCACTGCTGCCATCGGCGCCGCGACGCACTGGCCCAAGGTGCGGCGCATCGCGTCGCTGCAGCCCGATTACAGCTACGGGCGCAATGTTTTCGAGCACTTCGTGCTCGCGCTGGGCAAGCTGCTGCCCGGAATAGAGGTCGTCTCCGAATCGTGGCCCAAGCTGGGCACCACGGATTTCACGTCGCACATCACCAAGATCCTCTCGACCAAGCCAGATCTGCTGATTGCCGGCGTGTGGGGCGGCGACTACGTCGCGTTCTACAAGCAGGCGCTTCGCTACGGGTTGTTCGACAAGATGAAGGTCGCCACCACGCTCGCCTTCGGCGGCTACCCGCACGCGATCGGCAAGGATCACCCCGAGGGCGTGCTGGCCGGCGTGCACGCGAATTACCACTTTCTCTATCCTTCAGGCGACCGCTGGCCGGTCAACAAGAGCTTCGTCGAGCGCTACCACAAGCGCTGGAAGGAGTATCCGAGCTTCGAGTCCGACGGCGCCTACACTGCGCTCTATCTCTATAAACAGGCGGTGGAGAAGGCAAACCAGCTCGTCGGCGGCTGGCCCGATGACGAGGCGATCATCGCGATGCTCGAGGGAACGGGAATCGATGCGCCGGCGGGCTACCTCTATCTCCGCGCCGACAATCACCAGGGTTACAAGGACGCGGTGACGGGCTTGAGCAAGAACCTGCCGGGATACGATTTTCCGGTCTGGGATTCGGCGAGCATCGTCTCGATCCCGATCCGCAGCATCACCGCGCCGCCCAACTGGCCGAAGCCCGGCCAGGGACATAACGAGTCGACTGCGGCGGCCGACTGGATCAAGAAGACCTGGCCGGCAGCAGGGAAGGCGTGACGCACTGATCTTTGACCGGGGTGGCGTGGGCCGCCCCGGCGGTGCGTCTTAGAAGAAGAAGGCGATGGAAATCGTCGCGCTACAAGTTCTCAATTCGCTGTTTTACGCCGCGGTGCTGTTCCTCATCGCCGCCGGGCTCAGCCTGATCTTCGGGGTGATGGGGATCGTCAACATGGCGCACGGCAGCTTCTACGCCCTTGGCGCCTACGTCACCGCCTGGTCGGTGGGCGCGGCTGCGGCCACGCTTCCCCCGGCCGCGCTGTTTATCTTCCTGCTGCTCGGCGCGATCGCGGTCGCGTTGGTCGGGCTGATGATCGAGCCCACCTTGATCCGGCCGTTCTACCGGCGGCAGGAGGAGTATCAGCTGCTCGTCACCTTCGGCCTGCTGCTGGTTCTCGAGGATGTCATCCGGCTGCTGTGGGGCGGGACCCCGCTTACCGCGAGCGGGCTCGTGGACTCCCTCGGGCTCGTTCGTATCGGGGGGCTGCCCTATCCCGTCTACAACCTGCTGATGATCGGAGTCGGAGCCGTCGCGGCGCTCGCTCTGTGGGCGTTCGTGTACCGCACCAAGTTCGGCGTGCTGCTGCGTGCCACGGCGCAGGACCGGCGCATGGCTGCGGCGCTGGGGATCGACGTCGGGCGGATCTACGCCCTCGCCTTCGGCCTGGGCTGCTTCATGGCGGGGCTCGGCGGCGCCATTGTCGTTCCGAGCCAGGCCGCGGTGCTCGGCATGGGAGTGGAAGTGCTGGTCATCGCGTTCGTGGTGGTCGTGATCGGCGGCCTGGGCAGCCTCGAGGGCGCCCTGGTGGGCGCGCTGATCGTGAGCGCCCTGAGAACGATCACCATCCAGTTCTGGGAGGAATTCGAGCTTGCGGCGCTGTACCTGATCGCCGCGATCGTGCTCCTCATCCGGCCCACCGGCCTCTTTGGGAGGAGGGCGTGAAGCTCGCCGTTCCCATCCTGATCGTTCTTGCCCTGGTGCCCGTGGTCGCGAGCACGTATCAGACCCAGCTTCTCACCTACGGCCTGACGCTCGCGATCGCCGCGCTCGGGTTCAATCTCCTGCTCGGCTACACCGGGCTGCTCTCGTTCGGGCATTCCGCCTACTTCGGCGCGGGCGCCTACGCCGTGGCGCTCATGATGCGCTATCTCGGCGTCTCGTCGATGGAGCTCTTCCTCCTGGGCGGGATCGTATGCTCGGCCGCGCTCGCGGCGCTGTTCGGCGTGGTGTGCGTGCGCCATACGCGGATCTTCTTCGCCATCCTGACCCTCGCGCTTTCGCAGGTGCTGTGGACGCTCGCCTACAAGTTCTTCTGGATCACCGGAGGCACCGATGGGCTGCGCGTGCCGTTCTCGAAGCTGACCTTGCTGGGCGGCCTCATCGGTTTCCCGGGCGCCGACGCATTCGCGAGGTTCATCAGCTTCTACTATTACTACGTGCTGGTCGTGTTCTGCGTGTGCACAGCGCTCATGTGGCTGATCGTCCATTCCCCGTTCGGCAAGACGCTGCAGGCGATCCGCGACAACGAGACCCGGGCGCGCTTTCTCGGCGTGCGGATCTGGCGCTACCGCTGGCTGGCGTTCCTCGTGTCGGGGATCTTCACCGGCCTGGCTGGCACTCTCTGGGTGCCGCTCAACGGGCTGACCACCCCGGACGTCCTGTACTGGCCGCAGTCCGGCAAGATCGTGTTCTTCGCGGTGCTCGGGGGGTTCCGCAACTTCTCGGGCCCGATCGTCGGGGCGGTGCTCTTCAACTACCTCGAGGTCTACGCTATCGCGCTCACCGAATACTGGCAGATCACGCTCGGCGCGATCCTGATCATCCTGGTGACCTTCCTGCCGGCGGGAATCGTCGGCACCGCGCAACGCCTGTCGGCGAAGTTCAAATGAATCTTTTGCGGACCGAGGCCCTCAAGAAGCACTTCGGCGAAACGCGCGCCGTGGACGGGGTGAATTTCACCGTCAACGAAGGCGAATTCCTCTCGCTCGTCGGCACCAACGGCGCGGGCAAGACCACGCTGGTCAACCTGATCAGCGCGTTCCTCGCCCCCGACAGCGGCAGGATCTTCATCGGCGACCGCGACATCACCCATGCGTCGGTGGAAGAGCGCATCCGGGCGGGGATCGCGCGCAGCTTCCAGCTCGTGAACCTGTTCGACGATCTGTCGGTGCTCGACAACGTGGCGCTCGCGATCTTCGCGCGCGAAGGCAAGACCAAGCGGATTCTTGCGCTCGCGGAGCGCGATGCCGCGGTGACCCGCGAAGCGTCGGATCTGCTCGGCGAGTTCGGCCTCGACGGCAAGTCGGAGGGGCGCGCCGGAGGGCTCGCGCAGGGCGAGCGCAAGCTCCTCGACGTGGCGGTCGCCTACGCGCTGCGCCCCAGGCTGCTGTTCCTCGACGAGCCGACCAGCGGCGTCAGCACGCGCGACAAGGCGCAGATCATGGACACGGTGTCTGCGGTGGTGCGAGGCGGCGGCATAACGGCCGTCGTCATCGAGCACGACATGGACGTGGTGTTCAAGTACTCCGATCGCGTCGTCGTGATGCATGAAGGCAGGTTCCTCGCCGACGGCCCGCCCGGAGAGATCCGCCAAAACAGCGACGTGGCCAAGTATCTGCTCGGGACCGACGTCTGACCATGCTGGAAGTGAAGAACATCCATGCCTGGCGTGGGCCGGCGCACGTCCTGCACGGGGTTTCGTTGAGCGTTCGCAGCCACGAAGTGGTTTGCCTGGTCGGGCGCAACGGCGCGGGCAAGACCACGACCATGGAAAGCATCATGGGCTTTGTGCCGGTCAAGTCCGGCCAGATCCTGTTTCACGGCGAGGAGGTGACTTCGCTTCCGGTGCACTCGCGTGCGCGGCGCGGCATGGGCTACGCGCCCGAAGGCTCCGAGATCTTCCCCGAGCTCACGGTGGCGGAGAACATGATGATCAGCCGCTGGATGTCGGCAAAAGCGAAACGCAAGCTTGAAATCGGGGACATCGAGGAGCGCGTATTCGCGGTTTTCCCGGAAGTGCGCGAGCTGATGCGCCGCCAGGGGATGAACCTGAGCGGCGGCCAGCGCAAGATGGTCGCCATCGCGCGCGGGATGGCGCTCGCCCCGACGCTGCTGCTTCTGGACGAGGCGTTCGAAGGTCTAGCCCCGGTCGTCGTCAAGCGCTTCCGCGATGCGGTGCTCAAGATCGAGGACCTGGGAATCTCGCTCCTGATCGCCGAGTCGAATCTCGCCAACGCGGCGCGCATCGCGGACCGGCTCTACGCGATCGACCGCGGCGAGATCATCTTCGAGGGCAGGCCCGAGCAGGCGCTCGAGGACGAGAACGTCATGAAGGCCCTGCGGGGCTGAGCATTCCGATACGTAAAAAGGGCCAGAGCAATTTGCTCTGACCCTTTTCGTCTGCGCGGGCGGCTACTGACAGAGGAAACCGTGATCCTGAATGTTGCCGCCGCCGAGCAGTGGACCGGGGTTCGAATATGCGCCGCTGATCGTGAACGTGTCGCGACCCGCCCCGGGGTCGGCGTTGTCGGCCGTGTCGACTTGGAACCCAAAGCCGTTCTGGTCATTACCTTCGAAGTGGCTCTGGCCGGACAAGCACTCGGTGAAGTTGAAGATCACGGTTCCATGAACGGTTTCACCCGTGCTGTGATCCTTCAGCGTCAGATGTCCGCGGTTGGGCTGGCCGCCTGGTCCGGCGACGAAACCGAACGTCGCCTTTCCGCTACCGCCTGCTCCAGGGATCCAGCCGGCGCCGCTGACCCAGTTCTCGCCCGGGGACCAGCCGGCGGCGCAGTCGATCTTGGCGTCGGCGTTCCCGAGGGCGACGTCGGCGATCGGCTGCCCGGTGATCGTGTCATGCGTCAACACGTGCAGCGCGTTGACAATGAGCTCGCCGGACGTTCCTCGGACCGTCGGCACCTGCTCGTTGATGACCACGCTGCCGTTCGACAACGTGACGGTCTGATTGGCCGCGCCCGTCACGGTGATCGGTTGACCGTTGATGACGAGATTGACGAGCTCGGAGCTACCCCCCACAGTCGGGCCGCAGCTGGCGGTGCTCCGGGCCATGAGGAAATCGCTGCTGATCTGGTTACCCGACACCGTCAGGCCGACGGCGCCCATCGCGGCGTGGGCTCTAGTGTCCGCGCCGGTGCCGATGACGACGCTCGAGAGCGCGCTGGCAGCAAGGGTAACCACGCCGCCCGTCGCGCTGCCCGGGATGTCACCGACGGATAGAGCGGCATCGGCCTCTCCCGCCATACGTTGCGCCGTTCGCCGAAGACATGAGCGCGAGGTTCAATCCAGCAGTCACTGTGGCAAGCAGCACTAAGTTCTTCATTTAGCTCTCTCCTGTGTAGGTGGAACTCCATTCCCCTCGCGGTTGAACGCAAACCCCGTGCCCGCGTGCGGGCTCGCACCATCGATTTCAAGGCGAACGTGGGCAAGTGGCGGTGCGGACAAGAGAAACCGCCGCCGGCGAACGCACCAACCCGAACAGATCTGGCCGCGAGCTATGGCGCACACACCATGGCGTCGTCGCCAGAGCTTGCGCCGATGGTTACGGCACCCGGAAATCCGCCGCGTCGAGCGCGTAGCGCTTCATCTTGAGGTGGAGGGTCTTGTAATCCACTCGGAGAAGCCGAGCTGCTTCACTCTTATTGCCACGCGTGGCGTGAAGAGCCAAGCGTATCGCCTGTCGCTCCGCCTCGGCGGCGGTGCGGTCGGCGAGCTCCTTCAGCGAGAAGCGCGTCTCCTGTCGTCGCCGTCTCACATGGCGGAACGCACGCAAGCCGCGTACCAATGCGTACGCCAAGGCAAAGTTGCCGGAGGTAAGGCGACGCTACCCGGGTGGGCAGACCAGAGTTACCGGCAGATCACGACGCGCGCGACTCCCTGAACAGCGCCGCGTCGATGCGGTACTGCTTTAGCTTGAGGTACAGCGTTTTGTAGTCGGTTCGAAGGAGCCGCGCCGCTTCGCTCTTGTTGCCGCTGGTGAGCTGGAGGACCCGGCGGATCGCGTCCTGCTCGGCCTGCGCTGCGGCCGCGTCCGCGATCTCCTTCAAAGAGCAATCACCGGGCGCCGGCGCTTCGCGCAGTGCGGCCGTCGCAGGCGAGTCGACGGGAATGACCGAGAGGTGCGCCGGCTCGATGACATCCGCAGCGAGGAGAACGGCGCGGCGAATGACGTTCCTGAGCTCGCGCACGTTGCCTGGCCAGTGATACCGCAGAAGGACCTGCGCCGCCGCTTCCGAGATCTTGCGGCAGGGGCGGCCGAGCTCCATGCCGGCTTCCGGGAGAAACTCGCTCGCCAGGTGGAGGATGTTGTCCCGCTCCCTGAGCGGCGGCAGGGTGATCGCGAATTCGTTCAGGCGGTAATAGACATCCTGCCGGAACCGGCCAGCCCGCGCTTCGCGCTCGAGGGGGACATTGGAGGCGGCGATGATCCGCGCGAGCACCTGGACCGGGCGCTTGCTGCCGAGTGGCTGGACTTGTCGCTCCTGCAACGCACGCAGGAGCTTCGCCTGCGTGGGGAGGGGGAGGTTGACGATCTCATCGAGGAACAGCGTCCCCCCTCCGGCAAGCTGGAACTGCCCCTCCTTTCGCTGATGCGCACCCGTGAACGCGCCCTTCTCATGGCCAAACAGCTCGGACTCGATCAGGGTGTCCGGTATGGCGCCGCAGTCGACAGCGACAAACGGCTTTTCGCGTCGGGCGCTCAGCTGATGGATCGCCCGGGCGACGAGCTCCTTGCCAGTGCCGGTCTCGCCCTCGACGAGGACGGTGAGCGGGGAGTCGGCCACCTGCTTGATCTGCTCGACAATCTTCTCCATCTGCCCATTCGCGCCTATCAAAAATCGCAGAGGGCTCTCGGTGACCTGGTTCGTCTCCCGCAGCTCGCGCGTGCGCTCCTCGACGATGGCCTCGAGTTCGTTGAGGTGGCGCTCCACCGCCAGCTGCTGGCCCTTGACCCGGCGGCTCAGCCCACGCTTCTCTATTGCACGGCGCAACGACCCGACGAAGTAATCGCGATCGATCGGCTTGCGGATGAAGTCGTAGGCCCCGGCGCGCAGGGCCTGCACCACCAGGTCGTGCTCGCCGTACCCGGTGATCATCAGGGTGGGTGTGTCGGGGCGGTGCGTCCGGATCTCGGCCAGGAGCTCGAGACCGTCCATTCCCGGGATTTTGATGTCGGTGACTATCGCGTCGTAGTCACGGGCCGTGATCCGGTCGAGTGCGACCGCCCCCGACTGAGCCGTGTCGACCGTCAATCCGGTCATGCGCATCTGCAGGGCCTCGGGAAGCGCCTGCAGCAGGGCGGGGTCGTCGTCGACGATGAGCACGTGACCCTCACTCATGGCTCGCCCCGCCTTCGCGCCCGAGCTTCACCACGATCAGCTCCAGTTCGCTGACGCAACGGCCGAGGGCCGAGCGCCGGTCTTTCTCCCGGCGATTCAGCGCATGCGCTTCAATCGCGCGGTGCAAAGACGCCACGAAGCGATCCCGGTCGATCGGCTTCTGGATGAAGTCGTACGCGCCGCCGCGCAAGCTGCGCAGCGCGAGGTCGTACTCGCCGTGGCCTGTGATCATCAGCGTGGGCGTGTCCGGCCGGCGCCCCAGGATCTCGGCCAACAGCGTGAGACCGTCCATGCCCGGCATCCTGATATCGGTGACGATCGCGTCGTAGTCCCGGGCGGTGATCCGCTCGAGCGCCGCCGCCGCCGAGTCGGCCGTGTCCACCGTGACCCCATTCATTCGGAGCCGGAGCGTCTCGGGAAGCGCCTGCAGCAGAGCCGGGTCGTCGTCGACGATGAGCACGCGCGCCTCTTCGCGCCCCAGCTTCTCCGCGATCTTCTCCAGTTCGATGGCGCAGCGCTCCAGGGCCAGCTGCCGCTCCTTCACCAGACGGTTAAGCGCGTGCGCGGCAATCGCGCGGTGCAAGGACGCCACGAATTGATCGCGGTCGATCGGCTTCTGGATGAAGTCGTAGGCGCCGCCGCGCAGGGCGCGAACCGCGAGGTCTTCCTCGCCGTGGCCTGTGATCATGAGGGTGGGCGTGTCGGGCCGGCGCCCCAGGATCTCGGCCAAGAGCGTAAGACCGTCCATGCCCGGCATCCGGATATCGGTGACGATCGCGTCGTAGTCCCGGGCGGTGATCCGCTCGAGCGCCGCCGCGGCCGAGTCGGCCGTGTCTACCGTGACCCCATTCATTCGGAGCCGGAGCGTCTCGGGAAGCGCCTGCAGCAGAGCCGGGTCGTCGTCGACGATGAGGACGTGCGGCGCTGTCATGGCGCGGACGTCTACTTCGTGTCGGGGCCGGCAAGCGGCAGGTGGATCAGGAACGTGGCGCCCTCGCCGGGCGTGCTTGCGACCGAGATCGTGCCGCCATGCTCCTTGACGATCCCATACGTGATGGACAAGCCCAGGCCCGTGCCTTTCCCGACCTCCTTGGTGGTGAAGAACGGATCGAAGATCCGCCGCTCGAGCCCGGACGGAATCCCGTGCCCGGTATCGACGAACGCGATCTCCACCGCCGCGGAGCCGACCGAAGCCGAAATGCGAATCGCCTTGCGTAGCGAGTCGGCCACCGCGTCGCGCGCGTTCGTCAACAGGTTGATGAACACCTGCTCCAGCTGGATGGGATTGCCAACGACCACCGCCTCTTCCGGGCCCAGGTCGAGCGTGACTTCGATCTCGTGCAGTCGGAGCTGCTCCTGCACGAGGGACAGCGCACGCTCGATCACCGGCTTCAGGGAGATCGGCTCACGGCTGACGGGAGCAGCCCGTCCAAACGTGCGCAGATGCGAGATGATCTGCGTGGCCTTCGACACCTGCTGCATGGCCTGGCGCAGCTCGCGGACGATCTGCCCCTTGTCCGCTGCGCCGAGTTCGATGAGGTCGAGCGCATTGCCCACGAACAAGCCGGTGTTGTTGAGGGGGTTGTTGAGCTCGTGGGCGACGCCCGTGGTGAGCTCGCCGAGCGTGGCGAGCTTGCCGGCCTGGACGAGCTGCTCCTGCTTGTCGCGCAGCTCCTGCTCGCGCCGCTGCATTTCGGCCGTGGTCTCCCGCAGGTCACCCATGATGTGGATCATCGCCTTCCGGCTGTCCGCCAGACGCAGGTTGGACCGGTGGGAGTCTTGAAGAATGTGCAGGAGGGCGCGCCGGGAACTGTCGAGGCGCTCGCTCTGGCGGGCGAGCCCGCTGCGATCCTTCTCGTAGTCGACGAGAATATGGAGCATCGCCTTGCGCTGATCACCGAGGCGCCGGTTGACCTCATTTAGGTCGCCCATGATGTGGAGCATGGCGCGGCGCTGCTCGTCCCGCTTGCGCAGGCGCCACTCCAGCGTCTCCACGTGCGCGCGGAGCCGGCTCTCGGCCTCACGATCCTCGGTTACGGCCTGCGGCATCGCGCTCAGAGCCTCCACGCCCTAGCCTTTCGACTTCTTCCGCAGGCTCTCCAGCTCCTTTTCGAGGGCGATCATCTTCAGCTCGCGGCCCACCACGACCTCCTCGAACTTCTCCAGGTCCAGGATCTTCTCCTGCAGCTCCGTCTTGGACTGCTCGAGGTCGCGCACTACTTGCTCGTAGGCCCGCATGTCGCGCAGGATGCCAATGGCGCCGATCACCTTGCCGTCGGGGTCGCGGAGGGCCGAGGCGTTGAGGGTGGTGGGGATGACCTCGCCGCTGGCGCTGCGGGGGTTGAGCCGGGCGTTGCGCGTAACGCCGCGCTCGACGACCTCGCGCAGGGCCGCGGTGAACTCGCGGGTCTCCTCGGGGCTGATGAAGCGTGAGAGCGACTGCTCGAGCACCTCGTCCTGGCGGAAGCCCAGGAGCTGGGAGACGGCGTCGTTGGCCTGCAGGATCTTGCCCTCGAGGTCGGAGACGAACACCGGGTCGGGGGCGTTGGCGATGATGATGTCGGCATCGAGCGACCCGCGCCATTTGGCGCCCCTGCCGTCACCCTTGACCACGTCCGGTTGCGTCACGACTTCAGGCCGTCTAGCCATTTCGGACCCTCCCCAGGGATAGGCATTGTCTGCCTTTTTCCCTTATCGCGCATGCCGCATCAATGTCTGCGCGTACGCCGGCGCCGTGGGCTCGTGCATGAAATACACGTAGATTTCGCGCCATGCCGTGGCGGCAAGCCTATCCGCCCATAGCTGGAGATCGCCATCAGAATAGGTCTCGAGCCGAAGCCGGACGTAGCCCCATGGAGCCGTTTCCACCAGGGGCGGCGGCGCGTTGTCTTCGCGCT
>VBBY01000254.1 GCA_005881595.1 Betaproteobacteria bacterium
GCTCGCCCTCAGCGTGGTTCTCTACGTCGCCGTCCCGAAGGGCTTCTTCCCGTTGCAGGACACCGGCGTCATCCAGGGCATCTCCGAGGCGCCGCAATCGGTCTCCTTCGCGGCGATGGCCGAGCGCCAGCAGTCGCTCGCCCGCGCTATCCTGCAGGACCCCGCCGTGGAAAGCGTCTCCTCCTTCATCGGCGTGGACGGAGGGGTCGCTGAGGTACAGGGCATCTCGCTCTACATGCAGCCGGTGCAGGACCTCACCATCGAGGACCGCGTGAGCCGCACGCAGTATCAGCTCACCGTCGAGGACGCGAATCCCGACGAGCTCGCCGTGTGGGTGCACCGCCTGGTCGATCGCCTCCGGCAGCTGCCGCAGCTCGCCGACGTGGCGAGCGATCTGCAGGACCAGGGCCTGCAGGCGTTTGTTTCGATCGACCGCGATACCTCGGGGCGGCTCGGCGTCACGCCCGCAGCCATCGACGTCGCCCTCTACAACGCTTTCGGCCAGCGGCTGATCTCGACCATCTTCACGCAGTCGAGCCAGTACCGCGTGGTGCTCGAGGTGAAACCGGAGTTCCGCCGCGGCCCGGACGCGCTGAAGGACATCTACGTCGCTTCGTCCTCGGGCGCGCAGGTACCCTTGAGCGCGCTCACCAGGGTGACCGAGAAGCCGGCGCTGCTCGCCGTGAACCACCTCGGCCAGTTTCCCGCGGCGACCCTCTCCTTCAATCTCGCGCCGGGCGCCTCTTTGGGTGACGCAGTGCGGGCGATCGAGGCGCAGGCGCTCGATCTGCCGGCATCGGTGCGCACCGGTTTCCAGGGCGCGGCGCTCGCGTTCCGGGCGTCGCTTGCCAATGAGCTGCTGCTCATTCTCGCGGCGATCGTCACCATGTACATCGTGCTCGGCGTGCTCTACGAGAGCTACATCCATCCGCTCACGATCCTCTCGACGCTGCCCTCCGCCGGCGCGGGGGCGCTCGTCGCGCTGATGGTCACGCGCGGCGACCTCGGCATCATCGCCGTGATCGGCATCATTCTCCTGATCGGCATCGTGAAGAAGAACGCGATCATGATGATCGACTTCGCGCTCGATGCCGAGAGGAAGGACGGCATGAACCCGCGCGACGCGATCTATCACGCCTGCCTCTTGAGGTTCCGCCCGATCCTCATGACGACGCTGTCGGCGCTCCTCGGCGCGCTGCCGCTTGCGCTCGGCTCGGGCGTCGGCTCGGAGCTGCGCCACCCGCTCGGCATCACCATGGTGGGCGGCCTGATCCTCTCGCAGGCGCTCACGCTCTTCACCACGCCGGTGATCTATCTCTGGTTCGATCGCCTGACGCGGCGCGTGAGCGGCAAAAAGGATGAAGGGGGCGCGGCGGGCGCGCGCGCGAAGCCCTTCGGGGGCGAACGGCCGTGAATCTACCCGAGCTCTCGATCCGGCACCCGGTCGCGACGACGCTGCTGACGGCCGGCGTCACTCTCGCCGGCGCAGCGGCCTTCGGCCTGCTTCCGGTCGCGCCGCTGCCGCAGGTGGACTATCCGACGATCTCGGTGAGGGCGCAGCTTCCCGGCGCGGGCCCCGAGGTCATCGCGGCAACGGTGGCGATGCCCCTTGAGCGCGCGCTCGGCCGCATCGCCGGCGTCACCGAGATCACCTCGTCCTCGTCGCTCGGCAGCACGCGCATCACGCTGCAGTTCGATCTCGACCGCGACATCGACGGCGCGGCGCGCGACGTGCAGGCGGCGATCAACGCCGCGCGCGGTCAACTGCCGACGAACCTTCGGGGCAACCCGACCTACCGCAAGGTGAACCCGGCGGACGCGCCGATCATGATCCTCGCGCTCACCTCCGACACGCTCGACCGCGGCGAAATGTATGACGTGGCCTCCACCGTCCTCGAGCAGAAAATCTCCCAGGTGGAAGGCGTCGGGCAGGTGACGGTGGGCGGGGCCTCGCTTCCCGCGGTGCGCGTGGAGCTGAATCCCACGGCGCTCAACAAGTACGCGATCGGGCTGGACGTGGTGCGCGCGGTCCTAGCCGCCGCCAACGCCAACCGCCCCAAGGGCTCGGTCGAGGAGGGCGATCGCCACTGGCAGATCA
>VBBY01000048.1 GCA_005881595.1 Betaproteobacteria bacterium
AGCGCGCTGTAGACGTCGTCGGCAAACCAGCTGTCGTTACGGAATTCGAATGCCGCACCATGTCCGTCGGGAAGCAACTGGAGAAACTCGGTCAGGCGTGGCAGGTCCTTCTTTAGGAACGGCGGGAGCTGGAAAAGCACCGGGCCGCGCTTGGCGCCGAGCGCCACCAGGTTCTTGTAGAGAAAACCGACCGAATCGGCTGCCGCTTCCGGTTTGAGCCGCGCCAAATGGGTGATGCGGCGCGAAGCCTTGATCGCGAAGCGGAAGCTCTCCGGCGTCGACGCCGCCCAGCTCTCGAGCACGCTCGCCTTGGGCATTCGGTAGAAGGTGTTATTGATCTCGACGCTCGGCAGGCGTTCGGCGTACCAGGCCAGCATGGCATCCGGTTTGATGTCCGCCGGATAGAAATTTCCTTTCCACTCCTTGTAGGAGTAGCCGCTCGCGCCAGCCAACAGCCGCATGGCA
>VBBY01000049.1 GCA_005881595.1 Betaproteobacteria bacterium
CTCGGGCCGGCTGAACTCCGGCGGGACCGGACTGCCCTCCGAGAGCCATTCGCGCAGCTTGGTGCCGGATACGAGCAGGCGATCGGCGTCGGCGTGCGGGCAGGTCCGCCCCGAGGCCATGCCGCCGCACTTGTAGCACCAGAAGGTCCAGTCGATCTTGAGCGGCCGCGTCACCAGCGCGTCCGCCGGAATCTGGTCGAATATGTGATGCGCATCGAACGGGCCGTAGTAGCTGCCCACGCCGGCGTGGTCGCGGCCCACCAGCAGATGCGAGCAGCCATAGTTCTGCCGGAACAGCGCGTGCAGCAGAGCTTCGCGCGGACCTGCATACCGCATATCGAGCGGATAGCCGGCCTGGATCACCGTACCGGGGCGGAAATACTTCTCGACGAGCAGGGCGATCGCCCGCGTGCGCACTTCGGCCGGAATGTCACCGGGCTTGAGATTGCCGAGCAGCGAATGAATCAGCACGCCGTCGCATACCTCGATCGCGACCTTGGCGAGATATTCATGCGAGCGATGCATCGGGTTGCGCGTCTGGAAGGCGGCGACGCGCGACCAGCCCAGGCGCTGGAACTCGGCGCGCGTCTCCGCGGGCGTCATGAAAAGCGCGCCGTATTTTGCCTTGAAGCCGCCGTCGGAGAGCACTTTCACCGGCCCGGCGAGGTTGACCTCGGGCTGCTCCATCACCATGCGCACGCCGGGATGCGCGGCATCGGCGGTGCGGAACACCGACTTGCACTCGTGCAGCTTGTCGATGCTGTATTTCTCGCTGACTCGCATGGTGGCGAGTGGCTCATCGGTTTCCGGATCGGTGAGCGCGATGCTGTCCGAGATGCGGATTGATTCTGCAGTAGGCGCATCGACCGACAGCGTGATCGGGATCGGCCAGAAGAGCCCCGCAGCGGTACGGTAATCTTTGCACACGCCTTCGCAGTCCGCGCGGGTCATGAAGCCCTCGAGCGGCGTGAAACCGCCGATCCCGAGCATGATGAGATCGCCTCTTTCGCGCGAGCTCACGCGCACCGTGCGCAGGGTCCGCGCACGCGCACGCTCGGCGGCGAGCGCTTCGCCTGAAAGCATTCGCGGCTTGAGAAAGCCTCCTCCGTGCGGCGGTACGAGATCGGGCAAGCTACTCAGCCTGCTGGAGCGCCGAAGCCGCCAGGCCGGGCGGGTGCATGCCGGCCAGCCGCGCCCGGGCGAACTGCAGGAAGCTCGCCACCAGCTTGGAATGAAATCTTTCCTTCGGGTAAACCACCGAAAAATTGCGCAGAAGCGGCGGCCTGAGGGGAATCTGGACGAGCTGCCCGAGCTCGAGCTCCTTGGCGGCGATCACGCGCGACATGATGGCGAAGCCCAGGCCCGTGGCGACGAGCCCTTTCAGCGCCTCCGGGCTGCCGAGCTCGACCACCACGTTGAGGGAGTCCGGCGGTACGCCTGCCTTTTGCAGGTAGCGGTCGATGACAGCGCGGGTCCCCGAGCCCGCCTCCCGGCTGATATAGGGATGTCGGGTGAGCGACGCCGGCAATGCGTAGGCTTCTCTGGCCATCGCGTGGGAGGGCGCGCACACGACCTGCAGCTCGTCCTCGCAGCAGACTTCGCTCAGCAGGGAGGAAAGGTGCGAATCGCCCTCGATGAAGCCAAGGTCCAGGGTGCGCTCGGCGACGCGATCCTGCACCGCCTCCGAATTGCCGATGAACAGCGTCGGCACCACGGCGGGAAAGCGCCCCTTGAACTCGCCGATCAGCTGCGGCAGCAGGTACTCGCCGATCGTCATGCTGCCGCCGATGAGAAGCGAGCCCGCGACCTGGCCGCTCATGTCCTTCAGGCGGGCTTCGAGCTCGCCGGAAAGGGCAAGGATGCGCTCGGCATAATCGAGCGCCATGACACCGGCCGCAGTAAGCGTGACGCCGCCGTGCGCACGGTCGAACAGGCGCGCGTTGAAGGATTCCTCGAGCTGCTTGATCTGGAAGGTCACCGCCGGCTGCGTCATGAACAGCGCATCGGCCGCCTTGGTAAAGGACAGATGCTGTGCGACAGCGCGGAAAACCTGAAGACGCCGGTCGGCCATGAGCCTTCCCGTTATATGGAAAGGCTATTCAAGCATATTCAGTCGACGATGTGGTAGACCGGCGCTTTCTCCATTTCCCATTTGCCGGTATTCCGGTCGTAGCGGGACAGGGTGAAGCAATGCCAATTCTCGTCATCCAGCTTCATGTGATCGCCGCGGTAGTAATACCCCGGCCAGCGCGTTTCCTCGCGGAACAGCGTGTGCTGGGTGACGGACTCCGAGGCCAGCAGCCGGTGGTGCAGCTCCCACGTGCGCTGAAGCGAGTGAAGGTCTTCGGCGCCCATGTTGCTCATGTCTTCCTTCAGCATGGCGAGCAGCTCGAGGCCGCGCTCGAGCAGCACGCCGTTCGTCATGTAGTTGGTGCTGATGCCGCCGACGTATTCGTCCATGATCTTCTCGAGGCGCTGAAGACCGTGGATCGGCAGGAGGTAGCTCGGCGATACGGTCCCGGCGACGATCTCGTTGCGGCCGATCCGGTAGTTCTCCAGCGGCTGGTAGATCAGCTTCTCGAGGTCGCGGTATTCCTGTTCGCTTACCTGCGGCTGTCCGTTCTTCATGTCCTTCACGTACTTGACCGCCGCCTTGCCGGCGATCCGGCCTTCCGTGAACGACCCTGACGAGAACTTGTGGGCAGTACCCCCGATGGTGTCGCCGGCGCCGAAAAGGCCCTCGACCGTCATCATCCGGTTGTATCCCCACTGATACTCTTCCGGAGCATAGTCTTCCGGTCCGCTCGCCCACGCACCGGAGCAGGTGGCGTGAGAGCCCATGACGTAAGGCTCGGACGTGGTCAGCTCGGGGTTGATGTGCTTGGGGTCGATGTTCTGCGAGGCCCAGACGACCGCTTGCCCGATCGTCATGCCCAGGAAGTTCTCCCAGCCGACGGTCTCCTTGTGTGGGTCCTGGAAAGCTTCCCTGGTCACCATGCGGATAGGACCGCGGCCGGCCGCGACTTCCTTGAGGATGGCGTGGTTGCGCAGGCAGGTCGGCACCGGGTGACGGTCGATATAGTCGCCCACCAAAGCCTTGGTGTCCTCGTACCACCTCTTCTCGTACTCCTCGCCATAGCCGTTCTCCGTGTACGTCTTCAGATGGAGGAAGTACGCGCCCACGGGGCCGTAGCCGTCCTTGAAACGGGTCAGGACGATGCGGTTCTCCATCTGCGTCATCTTGGCGCCGACCTGGATCGGCAAGGCGTAGGCGGACGCGCTGCTCCAGGGCGCATACCAGGTGCGTCCCATTCCCTCGCCCACGGAGCGTGGCTTGAAGATATGCGAAGCGCCACCGGCGCAGACGATGACGGCCTTCGCGCGAAACACATGGAAGTCACCCGTGCGGACGTTGAACCCGACGGCGCCGGCGACCCGGTTGGCCTTCTTCGCGTCCATCAACAGGTGGGTGACCATGATCCGGTTGCAGACCTCGGTCGCTGCCTTGCGGGCGGCCTCGGCGACGATCGGCTTGTAGCTTTCGCCGTGGATCATGATCTGCCACTTGCCTTCGCGCTGGTAGCGTCCGGTCTTCGGGTCCCGCATGATCGGCAGGCCCCATTCCTCGAACTTGTGCACCGTCGAGTCCACGTGCCGGGCGATGTCGTAGCCCAGGTCCTCGCGCACCAGGCCCATGAGGTCGTTGCGCGCATAGCGGACATGGTCCTCGGGCTGGTTCTCGCCCCATTGCATGCCCATGTAGCAGTTGATGGCGTAGAGACCCTGGGCGACGGCGCCGCTGCGCTCGATGTTCGCTTTTTCGACGCAGACGATCTTCAGGTCGCGCCCCCAGTACCGGGATTCGTAGGTCGCCCCGCAACCGGCCATCCCGCCGCCGATGACGAGGATGTCCGCGTCGACAAATACGGTTCTCCTTCCTCCGAAAAGCCCCATCAGGCGACTCCCCGCTTGAGCTGCGCCGGACGCAACGCGGGCAAGGCCTTGTCAGTCTTGAGCGCTTCCGGCTCGTGCGCGAGTTCCTGCCTGGCGAAATCCTCGGGGCGAGGTGCTGCGTACTCGGCCGGGCCCTTGATCGATCCCCAGGGTGTCGTGCGGATCGGGGACTCGAAGTTCTTCTCGCGGCCGTCGCGGAACTTGAGCCGCCACGAAACGGTCGCCTTTGCCTCTTCCCGCAGCACCCGGACACTGTGCCCCAGCGGGGCGAAGTCGGCATAGCCGCGCACATCGATGGCGTTCTGCGGACAGGCCTTGACGCAGGAGTAGCACTCCCAGCACATGTTCGGCTCGATGTTGTAGGCGCGCCGATAGGTCTTGTCGATGTGCATGATGTCGGACGGGCAGATGTCGACGCAGTGTCCGCAACCGTCGCACCGGGTCATGTAGACGAAGGTCGGCATGGATGTCTCCCTGGTCAGTAGTTCCGGGGCTGCTCGCGAGCACTGCCGAACTGCTCGGGCTTGTCGGCGGGGCCGGGCAGGTTGCTCCTCGTGCCGTTCGCGTAGGAAAGCCTTTTTTCGAACGCCGCCGCGGGCTTGAAAAACATGTGAGCGAACTTGGACCACGGTACCGATGCGAACAGCACCGTCGTGGCGAAGACGTACAAGCCGAAGAACACGTTCGCCCCGGCACTGGCCCTCGCTTGCAGGTAGGCCCAGATCAGGCCCAGCGTCACGCTGGCGAGAAGCGAGAGGATGAACAGATCCGCGGGCATGATGCGGAACGGCGAATTGCCCTCGGCAGCAACATCAACCCGGATGAAGAACCAGAACCAGTAGCCGCCGAGGAGAATCATCAGGCCGCCGAGCCACCAGAGCTGCGGCCAGATGGAAGCCGTCGGGTAGCTGAATACCATCACGGCGGTTGAGATGACGTAGAGCAGGAAGCCGTACATGGTAAGCAGGTGGGCGATCCGTCGGCGCGCGTTGCAGAATTCCCCGGACGCGAGAACGTCGACAACCGCGGTCTTGACGGCGATCGACACGAGCTCGCCGCCGTCGACGTGCTTGCTCTTCGTTTTTCGCCAGTTATTAAGAAAATACCTGGCGCTCCCTTTGTGGACGATGTCAAACACCGTCCCCGCCGCTACCAGGACGATCATCAGGACGATATAGACCTGCATGACGAGCGGGGACCAAAAATCGCCCAACGCAGCAAATGGGTTGTTGGTGAACATCAGCCGCCTCCTCCAGGCGGCTTCGATTCTAGACGGCGGCGCGCGCGCCGGTGAGCGACGTGCTCTATGCGGCCATAGAGAGCTTGAATACCTCGTAGCGCATCGCGTCGAGATCGCCCAGCACCCAGGTCGCCGGCGCGGAGAGGCCGGCGATGGTTCCTGGATTGACGAGCCAGGCGCTGCCGCCCTTCACGGTCGCGACGCGCTCGACGCCCGCCTGGTGGGAGTGGCCGCAGCACACCAGGTCCCAGTCCCCCGTGCATGCCATGGCGCGGCCGTACTCGGGGTAGTGGACCACGAAGATTTTTCTTCCTCCGAGCTCCAGGCGCGCATCGGGGCCGTAGTACTTGAGCTGATTCCCCGCCAGCTTGTGCAGCGCGACGGAGTCACCGAGATTGTTGCCGTGGATAAGATGGATCGGCAGGCCGAGCGCCATCGCGGGGCGCAGCGTGTGAGCGCCGATGAGATCGCCGCAGTGGATCACCGCCTGCGCGCCTTGCTCTTTCGCGTTGCTCACCGCCTTGCCGAGCGCGTCGGCGCGATCGTGGCTGTCCGAGACGACACAGATCTTCACGCGGCGGATCGCCTGATTGCAGCCTGCATCGCGTCCAGGGCGGTCGACTTGTGACCCTTGCGCCACACGAGCAGCGTTCTCGCGCGCGCCACTTCCTGCGGCAACGCCTGGATCCGCAGTTCCTTGTCGCGGCGCACCGCCCGGATCACCGAGCGCGGCACCACGGCGACCCCTGAACCCGCCGCCGCGCAGGCAATGATGGCGTGATACGAGCCGTACTCCATCACCCGCTCGGGCGCAATGCCCGAGCCGCCGAGCCAGGCCTCGAGGCGGCGCCGGTACGAGCACCCCGTAGTGAAGGCGAGGATCGGAGTGTGGCCGATCTCCTTCGCCGAGCGGATGCGCGGGAAGCCTTTGGAGGAGACCAGCACCAGCTCCTCCGTGAACGCGTGAAGCGATTCGAGTCCCTCGGCGGTAAACGGCTCGGCGACGAAGGCAGCCTCGATGTCGCCGCCGAGGACCTGCGCGACCAGCGCGCCGGTGGTGCCGGTGACCAGCTCGAGCCGTACCTCGGGGTAGGCTGCGTGATAGCCCGACAGCACCGGCGGCAGGCGGGTCGCCGCGGTGCTCTCGAGCGAGCCGATGCGCAGCGTGCCGCGCGGCGCGCCGCTGCGCAGCGCCGCCTGGGCCTCGGAAGAAAGCCGCAGCAGGCGCTCGGCATAGGCGAGGAGCAGCTTGCCCTCGGCGGAGAGCGTCAGGCGCCGCTTGTGGCGGTGAAACAGCGGCGTGCCGAGGCTCTCCTCGAGCTGCTTGACGCGCGTGGTGACGTTCGACTGCACGCGGTGCAGCCGCGCGGCAGCCTTGGTGATGCCGCCGGTCTCCGCGACGGTCTTGAAGATGTGCAGCGCGGCGAGGTCCATGATCTCTCGGAGAGAACGACTCTTTCATGATTATTCATTTTTAGTGAACTCCGTGTCAACCTAGACTGCGCGCATGCGTGTCGCGCTCGCCGGCCTTGCGGCCCTCGCCGTCGCCATGGGAATCGGCCGCTTCGCATTCACGCCGCTGCTGCCGATGATGCAGGCCGACAGCGGCCTGTCTCTCATCGCCGGCGGCTGGCTCGCCTCGGCGAACTACCTGGGTTATCTCTTCGGTGCGCTGTCGGCAGGCTTTTTCCGTCGCTCGGGGAGGGTGATCCGCCTCGGCCTGCTGGTCATTGCCGGCACCACGCTTGCCATGGGCATCACCCATCAGACCGCCGTGTGGGCGGCGCTGCGCCTCGCCGCCGGAATGGCGAGCGCCTGGGTGCTGGTTCATGTGTCGGCGTGGTGCTTGCCGCGCCTTGAAGGGCGCTCGCTGGCTGGGGCCATGTACGCGGGCGTCGGCGTCGGCATCGTGGTTGCAGGCGCGCTCTGCGGAGCATTGATGGCGTGGCGCGCTGCCTCGAGCGAGGCTTGGATCGTCCTCGGCGCGGTTTCTTTGCTGTCGACGCTTCTCATATGGAACGTGTTTTCGCCCTCCGGCAGCGCGGGGCGCGGCCGGGAAACGCGACAGTGGAGCGCGCAATGGTGGCCGCTGGTACTGTGTTACGGCGCCTTCGGCTTCGGCTACATCATTCCCGCGACCTTCCTCCCGGCGATGGCGCGCGGTGAAATCGCCGATCCGGCGCTGTTCGGCTGGGCCTGGCCGGCCTTCGGCGCCGCTGCGGCCGCCTCGACGCTCGCCGTTGCAGTCCTTTCCCGGCATTTCACTGACCGGCGTTTATGGGCGATGAGCCAGCTCGTGATGGCGCTGGGAGTCGGCGCGCCGCTGGCGGTGCACGGCCTTGCCGGCATCCTGATCGCCGCGCTCTGCGTCGGCGGCAGCTTCATGGTGGTCACCATGACCGGCATGCAGGAAGCGCTGCAGGTGGCCGGCGCGCAGGCGGCGCGGCTCATGGCCGCCATGACCGCCGCGTTCGCGACCGGGCAGATCCTGGGCCCGGTCTTCGCGAGCCTGCTGATCGAAGCGCGCGGCGGTCTCTCCGGAGCGCTGCTCGCCGGCTGCCTGCTTCTCGCAACCAGCGCATTCGCGCTGCTCCCCAAACGGAGGAACGCTAGCGGATAGTCCACAAGGACTAGGCCTCCGCGAACGGACTAGCATAGGCCGTCACGGGCGTTTAACCTGCATCCGGCAGCATGCATGCATTCGCGGAGAGCGCGCATGCGGGCAGCCGAGATTGCAGTGCGTGTCGCCATGCTCGGGATCATGGCGCTGCTCGCTGCCTGCGCAGCGCCTCCCTTGGCGCTGGACGGCGCCGATATGTTCGGTGGGAAGCGCCGCATTGATCCGTTCGACCGCTCGTTGGAGCAGCGGCCTCAGGCCTGGACGCTGTTCGGCCGGCTCGGCGTGATCCACTATCAGAACCAGCTCGACCGCGACAGCGACCGCGGCGGAGAAATCACCCTCAAGCGCTCCAGCCCCAGCATCGGCGGGGCGCGCATCTCCTTCGGCCTGCGGCGCCGATTCTGAGAGCGGAGGTTGCCGTCCCCGGCATGCGCCGATAGGATCACGTCCCGGGGGAAACAGAACCATGGCACCCGACGTGATCGAAGACGAAGAGCTCCCGCGCGCCCGGCGTTCCAGCTGGAGCGCCGCGCTGTCCCAATTGCCGGGCTTCCCGCCGGAGGACAGGCCGAAGATGCCTGAAGGCTCGGCGAGGGCCGCGCGCCAGATCTCCTCGGGGATCGCCGAAGAAGAAGGCGAAGAAGAGGGCGAAGAGGACGCGATCTGAGGCGCAGCACCGAGCGCATTCTCACCACCCACGTCGGCAGCCTCATCCGGCCCGCGCCGCTGCTGCAGTTCATCGGCGCGAAGCAGCGCCGGCAGCCCTACGACGAGCAGGCCTACCGGGATTGCCTGAGGAATTCAGTTTCCGAGATTGTGGGGCGGCAGGCCAGGATCGGCATCGACACGCCGAGCGACGGCGAATTCGGCAAGTCGATCAGCTGGTCGCAATACGCGCTCGAGCGCCTGAGCGGCTTCGAGCGCCGGCCGGTGAAGCCCGGCGCCCATCCTTTTGCGCGCGGCGCCGACCGCGCCCGCTTCCCCGAGTTTTACGCCGAGCTCGACGCGGCGAGCGGTCCTCCCGCCACGGCCGGCGCGACGGCCGACGAGGCGGTGTGCGTGGCGCCGATCGAGTACAGCGGCCAGGCCGAGATCCAGCGCGACATCGCGAACTTCAAGGCCGCGCTCAAGGCGGCCGGCGCGGTGGAAGGATTTCTTCCGGTCGCGGCGCCGGCGAGCGTGATCCCGGACCGGAGAAACGAATACTACGCGAGCGACGCGGACTGCCTCTATGCCATCGCCGACGCCATGCGGGTCGAGTACCGTGCGATCATCGACGCGGGCCTGCTGCTGCAGCTCGACGACGCGCGCCTCGCCGTGACCTACGACCGGATGGTGCCGCCGGCGAAATTCGACGACTATCGCCGCTGGGTCGCGCTGCACGTCGAGGCGCTCAACCATGCCCTGGAGGGCATCCCCGAGGATCGCGTGCGCTACCACGTCTGCTGGGGAAGCTGGCCAGGACCGCATACCAGCGACGTCGCGCTTAGGGACATCGTCGACCTGATCCTCGGCGTGCGCGCCGGCGCCTATCTCATCGAGGCGGCGAACCCGCGCCACGAGCACGAGTGGCGCGTGTGGGAAGAGGTCAAGCTGCCGCGCGGAAAAGTCCTCGTGCCGGGAGTCATCAGCCACGCCACCAACATCGTCGAGCATCCCGAGCTGGTGGCCGAGCGCATCGTGCGCTTCGCCGGCGTGCTCGGCCGCGAAAACCTGATCGCCGGCACCGACTGCGGCTTCGCGCAGGGGCCGTTTCACCGCCGCGTCCATCCGTCGATCATGTGGGCGAAGCTCGAAGCGCTGGTGCACGGCGCGCGGCTTGCCAGCCGTCAACTGTGGAGCTGAAACTACCTGTTCGTCTTCTTCTGCTGCTGCCGGCACAGCGCATGCCGGAACGCCGAGTCGACCGCGATCGGATCGCTCGCGGGAAAGGTATAAGCGATGGCGGCGTCGAGGAGTTCGTCCGGATCGGGCTGCGGCGGTAGTTCCGCGGCATCGACCAGCGGTTTGGTCTTTTTCATAGCTCTTCTTCGATATATATTTTGATGATCTCCTCGAAGCTCGCGTCGGCCCGAAAGCCCAGCTCGTGCGCGCGCTGCGCGTCGAAATTCTGCGGCCAGCCCTTGACGATGCGCATGATCGCAGGGTCGGGTTCGCGCCGAATGAGACGAGCGGGCGCGTCGCCGGCAACCCGCCGCAGCGCGGCGATCTGCTCGGCTATCGTCACCGAAAGCCCGGGCATCGTCAGATTGCGCCGCGGCCCGATGCGCTCTCCCGCCAAGGCGGCCGCATGGAGCAGAAAGCCGACCGCCGCGCGCGGCGACGCATGCCAATGACGCACGTCCTCGGAAACCGGCAGCACGGCTTCCTGCCCGTTGAGGGGCTCGCGAATGATCCCCGAAAAAAAGCCCGAAGCGGCCCGGTTGGGCTTTCCCGGCCGCACGCAGACCGTCGGCAGGCGGATGCCGATGCCGTCGAAGAAGCCGCGGCGCGTATAGTCGGAGAGCAGCAGCTCTGCCATCGCCTTTTGCGTGCCGTAGCTTGTCAGCGGCGCGCTGAGGAACTCGTCGCCGATCGCCCCGGGAAACGGCGCGCCGAACACGGCGATCGAAGAGGTGAAGACGACGCGCGGCTTGTAGCCGGCGCCGACTCTGCGGATCGCCTCGAAGAGCTGGCGCGTGCCGTCCAGATTGACGCGGTAGCCCTTCTCGAAATCCGCCTCGGCCTCGCCCGAGACGACGGCGGCGAGATGGAAAATGACGCCCGGGCGCTCGGCCACGAGCTTGTCCGCCTCGCCCTCCAGCGACAGATCCGAGGCCACCGAGCGCACCTGGAACGGCGCGCCTGGCGGGGGCTGCGGCGCGACGACGTCGTGCAAGGTCGCGTGCGCGATCCGACTTCCGCTCAGAGAACCGCCTTGCGCCAGCTTCTGAAGGAGCTTGCGGCCGATCATGCCGGCCGCGCCGATCACGAGGATCCGATTCATGTCAATCCCGATGTCAATCCCGTTGTCTGTGCAATTTACCTCACCGCCGCCTCGAGCCCTCTTGCGGACAGCGGTCGATTGAGCTTTACTGGGCGTCCATACATGGTAGCGCCTGCAGGGGTGTCGCCTTGCGCAAGAAACGAATTCTCGGTTTGCTGGTCGTGGCGGGCGGCGTGGTCGCCGTGGCGGGCCTGCTGCTGCCCGGGCGCCCGCAGCCTGACTCCGCGCAGCCGGCGAGAACCGAGGCACGCAGCGCTTCTTCGGACGGGCGCTTCGCCGCGCTGCCTTCGCGCGATGCGATCGGCAAGCCGCGCGGCGAGCTGTTCGGCTTTCGCTCATGGGCGCCGCCGCGGCCCGTCGTGAAGGCTGGCCCGGCAGCGGCGCCGGCCGCGCCGGTGCCGCCGCCGATGCCTTACCGCATCGCCGGGCAAGTGGTGCACGACGGCACGGCGCGCGTGGTGCTCGCGCGCGACGATCGCGTGCTGACGGTGCGCGAAGGCGAGATGCTCGACGACAACTACCGCGTCGAGTCGATCAAGGCTGACGGGGTCACGCTCGTCTACCTGCCCCTCGGCGTACGCGAGCAGCTCCCGGTGAGCGCGGCGCTGAAGCTCGATACGCCCGCGGTCGCGGGCGCTGGCGCCGCGCCCGCTCCCGGAAGAGCGCCCGAGCCGTCGTCGGCGGCCGGCGGATCGCGTCCGGCGCAGCTGCGCTGGGAAGGACCGGAGCGCGTGCAGGCGGGGAGCAACTTCAACGTGGCGCTCAAGCTGACTTCCGACCAGCCGGTGCGCGCTTCGCCGCTGCAACTGAGCTTCGACGCGAAGCTGCTCGAGGCGGTCGCAGTGCGGCCCGGCGGGTTCTTCAGCGACGGCAACTTCACCTACCGCGTCAATCCGGGCGGCTCCATTTTCGTGGGCGCCTCCGGTGCCGGCGGCGCGGCGGCGGACGCCGAATTCCTGATCGTCACCTTCCGGCCGATCCGCTCGGGCGCCGCCGAGCTCAAGCTCTCGTCGCTGGTGCTGCAGGGGGCCAGCGGCCGTGCCATCGCGCACGAAGCCCCGGCGGCGTTCCGCACCGCCATCATCCAGTAAGACGATCCACGGTCAGGCCGCCTTGGCGGCGGCAGGCGGCCAGCGCTCGACCACGCTGGAGACGTATTCCCTGAGGAAGGCGTTGAAGCCGTCCGCGGCGGCGGGAAGCTTGCGCGCGCGATTCACGATCCAGTAGAGGGTGCCGGAGGCGACCGGATCCACCAGCGCGTGCAGCGTGACCCTGCGCTTGAGGCACGCCGGCAGCGCCAGCGTCGGCATGACGGCGAGGCCGGCGCCGCTCTCGACCATCGCGATCTGAGTCTCCAGGTAATTGCACACGATCTCAGGCGGCTGGTGCCGGCCGACGCGGCGCAGATGCTCGTCGACGAGCTCCTGGACCGGGGCGTCGGGAGGGCTGCCGACTAACTTGCGCGCGGCGATGTCCACCCAGCGGACTCGAGGCCCCAGATCGCGCGGCGCGCTTTCCGACTGGATGAGGATGAGCGAAAAGCGCACCAGCGGGATCTTGGTCACGCCCGGCGCGGCGTGCTGGAACGCGGTCAGCCCGACGTCGATCTCGCCGGACTGCACCATTTCGATCAGGCGCGGCCGGTCCGTGTCGTAGACCCGGATCTGGAGCTCCGGCTTTCTTTTTGCATATTCCGCGATCGCCGGCGGCAGCAGCTCGGCGGCAATGAGCGGGGTGGCGCCGATGGACAGGTGCCGGTCCGCCTCCGTCGCCGAGCGGCCGATGTTCGCCGCCGCCGCCTCGAGCTCGAGCAGGCTGCGATCGGCGATCGGCAGGAATTTCACGCCGAACTCGGTGAGCGTCACGCGCCGCGTGGTGCGGTCGAACAGCCGGAAGCCGAGCTGCGCCTCGAGCTCGCGCACCAGAACGCTCATTCCCGATTGGGTGATGAACAACTGCTCGGCGGCGCGCGAGAAGCTCTGGTGCTGCGCCGTGAGAAGGAAGGCCTTGAGCTGCCGCGAGGTGATATTCATGGCGAACGCAAATCAACTCATGACTTAGTCGAATTGAAGTCGTGGTTGACGGTGTGCTAAATCGTATCAAGGCCGCCGCCGGCGCGGGAATGTTTCGCCGCCCGTCAAACTGTTACAAAGGCATTTGCTGCAGAGCGGTAATCTGCTTCATACCGCATGAAGTACGACCGGCATACCTTTTATTTCCTTGAAATTTCTCGGGGAGGCGCCATGACGAAACGATTTCTTTCGCTCGCCGCGCTGCTCGCCGTGCCGATTTCCGCGTTGGCGCAAATGAGCTGCACAGCGCTCGGCAGCTACCTGGCGACGCAGCCGAACATTTCACAGTACGTTCCGCCTTTGCCGCAGCCGCAAGTCCCGGCGCCGCTCACGCGGATCAACGGCACGCGATGTGAAGCGCAGTTCATCTATTCGGCGCGGGGCGGCGCGGCAGACGGCTACGCGGTCGGGCAGGCGCAACGCATCGGCATCCTCGTCGGGTTTCCCCTCAATAGCCAAGATAACGGCGGGTTGCCGACTGCCTGGAACGGCAAGGTGCGCAACGTAGGCGGCGGCGGGCTTCAGGGCGGATTCAGCTCGATCACGACAGCGACGAATGCCGGATATGTGGCCTCGAACACCGACACTGGCCACCCGACGCAGGACAACCCGAACTTTCCCGTGATCCAGGACACGCACGAGCTGAACTACGGCAGGCTCGACGACTTCCTGCGCGAGAGCATCCACCAGCAGTACAGGTGGGCGCTCGCCCTGACCGAGGTCTACTACGGGAGGCCGGCGACGCGCAATTACTGGGATGGCTGCTCTACCGGCGGACGCGAAGGCCTGTCGCTGGCGCTGAACTTTGGCCAAGACTTCGACGGCTTCCTTACCGGCGCGCCCGCGAATTTTCATACGCGCTTGCAGGTGGCGACGGTGTGGCCTTTCTGGGTCCAAAAGGAGCTCACCGGCACCGCGACCCTCACGCAGCCGAAGATGAACGCGGCGAACGCCTCCGCGGTGGTGGCGTGCGACGAGCAGGACGGCCTGAAGGACGGCATCTTGTCCGACTCGCGTACTTGCCACTTCGATGCGGCCAACAACGTGTGCGGCCGGCCCGGCGCGCCTGCCGCCCCGAACTGCCTCACTGAGCAGGAAGCGCAGGCGGTGAACCGGATCTGGGACGGGCCGCGCAACGATCGCGGCCAGCGCATCTGGTTCCCGTTCGGCCGCGGCGCCAACGCCGGCGTCACCAATTCGCCGCCGTTCGGCGGCCCGTGCGGCAGCCTCGGCATCTTCTGCTGGTCGCATCGCGACACCGGGTTCGACTTCACGTCGCTGCCGCTCTCGCAGTTCGACGACGAGACCGAGCTCGCGACCAATGTCGTCGCGCCCTACAGCGACATCATGAGCGTCGACCTCGACAAGGTGAAGAAAAGAGGCGGCAAGATCCTGATGTGGCACGGCGGCGCCGATCAACTCATCCCGTGGCGCCAGTCGGTGCACTACTATGACAAGGCCGCATTCCGCTACAAGGGGTATGAGAACCTGTCGTCTTGGTTCCGCTTCTTCTTGGCGCCGGGCGTCACGCATTGCGGCGGCGGCGCCGGACCCCAGCCGCAGGCACTGTTCGACGTGATGGTCAACTGGGTTGAGAGCGGCAACGCGCCCGATTCGATCGTCTCGACGAATGCGACGCTAGGCAGCCGCCCGATGTGCCCGTATCCGCAGACGGCGATCTTCGACGGCGGCGACTCCAAGGTCGCGTCGAGCTGGCATTGCGGCGGCAGCCTGAAGACGAAGGAAACGGTCTGCATGGACCTCGTCACCAAGTTCCAGAAAGAGCGGTCCAATGCGCTCGATACCGATGGGCTGGCGAATCCGGCCACGTGCAACGCCGATTCGAACGTTCCAGTGCGCTGATGAAAAAGAGGGGGGTGCTCATGAGTCATTCTTTGAAAGCCGCCGCGCTCGTCCTGCTCGCGGGGGCAGTGCTGACTAACGCGCGCGCCGATCCGGCGTACTCGATCTCGACGCCGGACAGCGTTCTTACCGGGATGGTGACCGGAGCTTCGGTGACGATCCGGTTGGGCGCGCCGTCGAGCGCGCTGCTCTCGCGCGCGACGCTCAAGCTGAACGGCGCCGACGTCACCTCGGCGCTGCATGCCGACGGCGCGGGCTCGATGAGCGGCGTCGTGGCCGGCCTGGAGCCGGGCGCCAACGTGCTCCAGCTTTTCTCGAAGACGTCGAAGGAGATGGTGGCGCAGCTCACCATCATGAAGGCGCTGGCGCCGGCAGTGAGCTGCGAATCGCTCATGAGCCTCACCGGCTTTCCCGTTCAGTCCACTCGCATTACGCAGGCGACGCTGGCTTCGCCGTCGGGCACGACCCCGGAGTATTGCCTGGTCCAGGGCAGGATCCAGGAGCGCACCGGCATCGCCGGAATCTTCGGCACGACGTCGTACCGCACCGATCAGCCTTACGGCACGCGCTTCGAGGTGCGGCTACCGACGGCGTGGAACGGCCGCTACCTGTTCCAGGGCAGCGGCGGCACCGAGGGCGGTCTACCCGGCGCGACCGGGCAGATCGGCGGCACGGCAGGCCTGGCGATCCTGAGAAACGGCTTCGTCGTGGCGAGCCAGAACGGCGGCCATACCAACTCGGAGCTGCCGCCGGCGTACCCGCCCGGCTCCACCACCACCGACCTGAACCACATCCAGGTCATCTCGGGGAACATGTTCTTCCCCGACGCGCAGGCGGTGAAGGACTGGGGATACAACTCGATCGACGTCACCACGCAGACGGCGAAGTTCCTGATCAACGCGTACTACGGCCGAGCGCAGGAGCGCTCCTACTTCGTCGGCTGCTCGACGAGCGGCCGGCAGGGCATGGCGATGTCGCAGCGCTTCCCGCAGCACTACGACGGCATCGTGGCGGGCGACCCGTTCTACCTGCCGCCCGACATTTCGCTCTCCGAAACCTGGGGCCTCGAGCAGATCATCTCGGTCTCGCCCATCGTGAACGGCACGCCGCAGTACCTGCAAAGCTTCACGCTCGCCGACCAGAATCTCTTCACCAACGCGATCCTCGCCGCCTGCGATCACCTCGACGGCCTGGTCGACGGCGTGATCGACAACATGGCGGCGTGCACATTCGATCCGGCGACGTTCGTCTTCCCGTCGTCCGGGGTTTACGGCTCGATAGCGCCGGGGATGCCGCTGCAGTGCACCGGCGACAAGACGGCGACCTGCCTTACGCCGGCGCAGGTGAACGCGACGAAGAAGATCGCCGAGGGCCCGCGTACCTCCAGCGGCGAGCGCATCACCTCGCCGGATGGGACCACGCTTTCGGGCTACCCCTTCGACGGCGGCTTCATGCAGCCTTCGGGCATCCCGACTCGCGACATCGGCTCGGCCAACTCGCCCCCCGGAAACATCGGCCTCGGCTCGGGGCAGCTGCCGCTCTTCTGGTTCGCGACTCCCGATCCGGGCTACAACCCGCTCACGGTGAACTACGACACCGACATCCACCTGGTGACGCCGGCCTCGCCCGTGGTGAACAACTCGACCGACATCGGCCAGTTCATCGGCCGCGGCGGCAAGATCATCTTCTATCACGGGCTCTCCGACTCCGGCCCGCCGTGGCCGTACACGCAGAAGTACTTCCATGACGTCATGGTCAAGAACGGCGGCTACGCCGGCGCTGCGAAGTTCATGAAGCTGTACCTCGTGCCGAACATGGGCCACTGCAGCGGCAACATGGCGACCGACCAGTTCGACATGCTGACGCCGATGGTGAACTGGATCGAGAACGGCGTCGCGCCCGAAGAGATCATCGCGAGCGGCAACCGCTTCCCGGCGACGATCGGCCCGTACACCGGCCTGTCGAATACCACGCGCAGCCGGCCGCTGTGCCCGTATCCGAAGACGCTGCGCTACAACGGCTCGGGTGACATCAGCCAGGCCGGCAGCTACGCGTGCCAATGACTGGTGTTTAGGGTGCGAGCAGCGCCGCGCAGCGCTCCGGCCGTCCCGCGACGCCGGGGTTGTCGATGATCGCGCCGCCGCGCGGGATGCACTGGCTCGCGGGCGGCACGATGCCGCTCTCGATCCAGCCGACGAGGCGCCGGAACGAGTCGTGCACGTGCGGTTGCAGAAATTCGAGCTGCGTGAAGTTGCAGCAGCTCTGGCGGTAGCGCTCGATGTGGTTGCCGTTCTGGACTTCGTAGAGACGGTGCTGCGAGGCTCTGCCTGCGGCGAGCACCGCGTCGCGGAAAGGCCGCGCGTGCCGGTTGATCGGCAGGAGCGCGTCCATCGTGCCCTGGAGGGTAATCAGCGGCTTGCGGATGTCGCCATCCGTCGCGATTCGCTTCACGCGCTGCGAGAGGTGAAACGGCTTGAGACGGCCAGCGTAGTCGTACTCCTCGGGCGGACCCTGGTAAGCCGGGTCGAGCTCCCTGGCAAACACGCAGGTCGTCACGTCCCAGTAGTTGTTGGCCTCAGTTTCATAAAGCGAGCCGACGACCGGACTGAAAGTATTGGCCGGCGTAGGCGGGTTGGCGAAGATGTCGGGAGGATAGCCGGCCGCGACGATCGCTCGATGCGCCGCGCCGGTCCGGTTGAAGCCGGAAAGCACATAGTCGCGGTACGGTCGCAGCGCCGCCGGCAGGTCGATCAGGATATTGGGACCGCCGGGTTGCCAGTACACGCCCTCCCAGTCGATGCCGCCGTCATACATCTGCGGCGACTCGGCGAGCAGCCGGCGCACCACATGCCCGCCGTTCGAGATGCCGATGAGATAGGTGCGCTCCAGGGCGCGCGCCTGATAGGCCTCGAGCGCCGCCTGCGCCAGCTCGGTAGCCTCGAGCGTGCGCCGGAACCACTCGGTGATCGTGTCTTTCGGCTCGGCCAGGTAGAAGTGCACGTAGGCAAGCGAAGTGGCTGCCGTCGGCGGCGACAGCCGGCAGGCGAGCGGGTCGATGAGCGGCCCGGTGAAGAAGAAGTTGAGCGTTCCCTTGTTGGTCGAAGCGTACGCGTAGCCCTGCTGCACGACGAAGTCGCTGAAGATGTAGTCGCCCATGAATTCGCTGCGCAGCCCGCCCGGCACCCCCACGACCAGCTTGCCGTTCCACGCCTCGGGCAGCCGCAGCACCCAGCGCGCATCCGGATCATCCGCCATGCCGCCGGTGACCTGCAGGCCAGGCACCGCGCGCGTGAGCGGCGTGCGGTACGGCGCGTCCGGGGAGACCGCCTGCGCGTCCGTGCGCGGCGTGAACGCCGACGGCGGCAGCCCGGCACGCGAGTTGTCCTGCGGAGTGGTGTTGGGATTCGCAGTCGTGAGATCGGCGCTCACCGTGCAATCGACATCCTGGGTCTCGGCCAGCAGCGCGAGCTTCACTTCGCTGCACGCGTCCTGAGCGAGTCCCGGGGTAGCGAGCGAACCTAACGCGGCGACGACAAGCAGACGGGCAAGGCGCATCGGGACCCCCTTAGGGCACAAAGAGACTCGCGCAGTGTCCCGGTTGCGCCGGCGTATCGCTGATCGAGCCGCTGCGCGCGACGCACTGGCTGGGCGGCAGAGATTTGCCGCGCTCCACCTGATCCACGAGCAGATCGAAAGAACGCTGGGCGTGCGGCTGGATCGGCTCGAGTTGCGGGAAGAGCGCCTGGTTGGTCTCAAGGTGGTTGCCATTCTGGATTTCGTACAGGCGATACGCTCTACGCTTGCCG
>VBBY01000253.1 GCA_005881595.1 Betaproteobacteria bacterium
GCGTGATGGGTGAGGGATTGCATGCGATGCCTGCACTTTTCCGATGAAGGCCGCTACTCCTGGACTTCGTCCTCCAGCGGGACCGGCAGGGCGGCGATGCTGTCGAGCTGGGCGAGGCTTTCCTGGCCGATGCCCTGCAGGTCACCGACGACGCCGAGGAGGCCGTCGCTCATGCGGGTGAGCTGGGACTCGCGCTTCTTGAACATGCGCGCCACCGCCATTTTTTCCGCTTCCAGGTCCTGGCGCATGGCGGCGAAGCCGTCGACCACGGACTTCACCCGCTGGGTGAACTGCGGGCTGCAGATGTAGTTGTAGACGAGCTCCATTTTCTCGGCGCGGCCGAGGTTGGCCTGGCGCGCCTTGTGGAGCTCGAGGAGCATCGCGCGCAGCGCCTCGGCGAGCGGCCGGGCGGCATCGAAGCGCACGATCCAGACGTCGGCCTCGCGCATGAAGGGCTCGCCGCTTTTTCCTGATCCATCGCGCGGCATCGCGGCGGTGACGATCACCGCCAGCTCGGCGCCGATCGCCTGCTGGTCGTCCTTGAGCTTGCGCAGCCACGCCGGCTGCCAGGCCTTGGTCTGCTTCGCCTCCCAGATGATGGTGCCGCAGCAGTGGCCCGAGGGCGAGTGCACGTGCTGCAGGAGGTCGGCGCCGTTCATGCCCTTGGGGACGGGGACGATCTCGTCGAGCGGGAAGGCGTTGCGCAGCAGCGCCTCGAGGGAGAGCTCGAGCGCTTCGCCCTGGAGCTGCTGCGAGCCCTGCTCGAGCTTGCGCTTGAGGTCGGCGGCTTCGCGCTGCGCGGATTCGATCTGGGCCTTGAACTGCGCCTCGATGCGCCGGCGCTCCTCGTCGAGGCGCCGCTGGTAGTCGACGTCGCGGTTCTTGTCCGCCTCCTCCAGCTCGCGCAGGTGGCGGCGGAGCTGCAGCTCCTCGCTGCGGAACCTGGCGAGCGCGCCTTCCTTGGCGCTCAGCGCCTCGTTCAGGGCCTTGCGCTGCGAGTCGAACTGCGCTTTCGCCTCGGCGGCGAGCTCGGCCTCGAGCTTCCTGCGGTGCGCGGCGACGCTGCGCTCGAAGTCCTCGGCGTAGCGCTCGATGGTCTGGCGCGAGATGCCCTCGGAAAGCGTCCGAAATTCGGGGTCAGAGCCCGAAACCAGGAAGAAGCGGAAATCGGGCTCTGACCCCGGCTCTGACCCCATGGTGCGGGAGGTAGTGGCTCACAGCGTGAGCCTGCGGGCTGGGCGGCCGAGGGCTGGTTGTTCGAGAACCTCGAGGGCGGCGCGACGGTCGAGCAGTTCCTAGGCTGGTTTCCCGGGGTCGCCCGCGCGCAGGTGGACGCGGTGCTCGAGCACGCCGCGCGCAGCGGGCATCCAGCCTGAACGCCCCGAGGCGGACGCCAAGTCTCGCCCGCTGAGTGGGGGACTTCCTACAGACCTAGCCAGAAACGCAGCGCCACCTCGACCCGCTCGAGATCGGAAGCGTTGAGCCGGCCAAACGGTTTCGGCGAGACGACTGAACGCGGCACGGTCAAGACCTTGTCCGCCATTACGTCCGATGGCTGCTGCAGCCCGTTTGCCGCGGCCGCCTCTATGCGCACGCGGAACAAGGGAGCGTCGATCAAATCCGCAGTCAGGAGGCAGACGGTGACGCTATCGCGGTACGGAAGCGTCTCGCTCGCCTGAACGACCAGCGCGGGACGCGGCTTTGCGGTGTAAGGGCCTTTCGCTGCGACGGTGACGAGGTCGCCGCGGCGAAGGCTCATTCAGGAAAGTAGAGGTACTGCCGCCAGTTGTCGCGCTGATCGGCCTTATTCGCAAGCCGGCACTGGCGCCGCAGCTCGGCCAGAAACGCCTTCGAGCGCCGCCGCTTGGAATTCGAGCGAGGCATGCGAGTCAGGCGGCGGCGAGAGTCTGGCGCATTCATTAATCGTATCTTACTGCCAATGCCCGCCGCTGCTAAGCCTGCTCACGGCAATCGGGCTCTGACCCCGATTTCGACGTCCCATGGCGAGCTCCACCTTGAGGCTGCGCTCCCGGGCGTCCGGATAGCCGAGGTCCGCGAACACGTTGCCGCTGCCTGCTTCCACTTCAATCCGCTTCCTTGCCATAGCGCGCCTCATAGTCGCGTTTCGCCGCCTTCAGCTGCCAGCGATCAACGGC
>VBBY01000098.1 GCA_005881595.1 Betaproteobacteria bacterium
GATGAACTGATCGAGCTCCGCGACGCCGTCGCATTCAATCTTCCATCCGACCTGACCAAGACGCCGCTTGTCCCATTCGACCCAATAGAGCAATCGCGTACTTTTATCCAGCACCTCGGACAACCATTGTTCCGTCGCCGCCGGTGTGGCGAAAAACTGCGTAAAGAACCACTTCATGTACTTATTACGCCAGGCCGTCATTCTTTCCAGGTCATCACGATTGGCGAGAGCGGAGCGGGTGATGGGTACGAGTCTGCCGCGAGGGTTGGAAAGGGATAGCACACCAGTGTCTAGGCCTCGATGAATTCTATTGATACGTTGGCGCAAGTCAGCCGTCATGGCCGAAGATACGGAAGGCTGCGATCGCTATCGGAAATCAGGGCTGGTGGAACCTGCGGCCAGCGAATGGCCAGAGAGGGATCGTCCCAGCGCACTCCGCGCGCCGATTCCGGGTGGTGGAACTCCGACATCTGATAAAACACCTCAGTGTCATCGGACGTCGTTAGAAAGCCGTGCGCAACCCCTCGAGGAACGTAGACCATCATCCGGTTGTCTGCCGTCAGTTCGAAGCCGCTCCAACGGCGAAACGACGGAGAGTCGCGTCGCAGATCCGCTATGACGTCGTACATGGCGCCGCGCGTACAACGGACGATTTTCTCTTCGCCATGAGGCTCAGCCTGGAAGTGCATGCCCCGCAGCGTTCCTTTCAGCCGGCTGAATGAAGTGCTGCATTGCACAAGCTCGGAATTCAGTCCCCGCGTCTCGAACTCGCGCCGGCAGAAGAGGCGTGCAAAGCTGCCGCGTTCGTCCTCGATGGGCTCCGGGACAATTAGCCAAACACCGGCAATTTCGGTCGAAATGAACTTCACTGAACGACCTCGGGCGCTGGCATGGGGATCAAGAATTTCCCGCCCCAGCTGCGAATGTGCCGGTTCTGCTCAATGATCTCGTCCCGGATATTCCAAGGCAGGACTAGCAGATAATCGGGGCGAGTTACCGAAATCCGGTCGGGATGCTCTATGCGGAGGTGCGTTCCGGGCAAAAATTTGCCTTGCTTGTGCGGACTGCGGTCAACGACATAGTCGATGAAGTCTCGCCCTACGCCGCAGTAGTTGAGCAGCGTGTTGCCCTTGGCGGCCGCGCCATAACCCACGATGCGCTTACCACTCCGGCGAGCCCCCACCAGGAACTCGAGGAGTCCGTGTTTCACGTTCTGCGCGCGGGCCTGGAATTCGTCGTAGGGCTTAGGCGTATGGAGGCCGGCATCGCGTTCGCCCCGACGTATGCGCTCGAGCGCGGCGCCGGGTCCGTGCCCTGCCTTGGCGTGGCAGATATAGAGGCGCAAGGAGCCGCCGTGAGTACGCAGCTCCTCGACATCGAATACTCTCAGAGCGTGGCGCGCCATAAGCCGCTCGATTACGAGCAGAGAGAAATATGAAAAGTGCTCGTGATAGATCGTGTCGAACTGCGTTTCTTGGATCAGGCGCAACAGGTGCGGCACCTCGATGGTGGCAATGCCGTTCTTCGCTAGTAGGATGGAGATCCCTGCAACGAAGTCGTTCAGCGGTGGAACGTGCGCAAGCACGTTATTGGCGACCACCAGATCTGCCTGCTTGCCCTCGGCCGCCAGGCGCTGCGCGCACGCCGACCCGAAGAACTCGGTCAACGTCGGAACGCCACGTTCTTCGGCCACCTTCGCCACATTGGCGGCAGGCTCGATGCCGAGAACGGGGATGCCCTTCGCCTTGAAATACTGGAGAAGATAACCGTCGTTGCTGGCGAGCTCCACGACGCGCGTCTGCGGACCGAACCCAAAGCGCTGAGTCCCCCGCTCGACATAATCGCGCGCATGCGCGAGCCATGTGTCCGAATAGGACGAGAAATACGCGTAGTCGCCGAAGATGTGCGCCGGAGATTCGAATTCTTCGAGCTGCACCAGGAAGCATTTCTCGCACACCCATGCGTGCAATGGATAAAAGGGCTCCATTGCGTTCAGCTGATCGGCGTTCAGGAATGCGTTGGATAGCGGCGACATGCCCAAGTCGCAGAACGACCGGTTCAAGGTAGCGCTGCAAAGGCGGCAGGAGCGGGCGGTCACGGAAGCCCTGACGCTAACTTTCCTGCGAGGGACATATACTTCTGGATCTGCGACAGCGTTTGCGCCCGCGGGTTATTGCCCTTCAGATGCCCGCGGTACCAATCGACGACCCAATCGAGCGCATCGGCGAGCGAAAGGCGGGGAGCCCAATGCAGATCGCGGCGCGCCTGGGAGCTGTCGAGAGCCAGCACTTCGGCCTCCTTCAACTCGGCGCCTTTGTCGGTCACCCAGCGAACGCCGTCGCCCCATCGCGCGGCGAGCTCATCGGCTACCCATTCCACCGGCTTTGCGTCCTTCAGGTCGGGCCCGAAGTTCCAGGCTCGCGCAGCGCTTTCGATGCCGCGCAAAAGCTGCTCGCCGAGCATGAGATATCCGAGCAATGGGTCGAGCACATGCTGCCAGGGGCGCGTCGACGTTGGATTTCGAAGTCGAAGCGGAGTGCCGGAAGAAAAGGCGCGCATCGCGTCTGGCACGAGGCGCTCGGCGGCCCAGTCCCCTCCACCTATGACGTTCCCTGCGCGCACGCTCGCTACAAGGGACCGCCGCTCGGGCGATGAAAAAAATGAACGGCGATAAGCCTCCGTAACGAGCTCTGCGCAAGCCTTGCTGGCTGCGTAAGGGTCTGTCCCGCCCAGCTCGTCGGTCTCGCGGTAGCCTTGTGTCCGTCCGCTATTTCGGTAGCACTTGTCGGTCGTCACTATCACCACCGCGCGCACGGTATCCGTGTGTCGAGCTGCCTCGAGACAGTTCACGGTTCCCAGGGTGTTGGTGGCAAACGTGGTGGCGGGGTCGCGGTATGACTCGCGTACGAGGGACTGGGCAGCGAGGTGGAAGATGATTTCGGGACGCGCCTTGCTGCAAACATTGCTCAATGCTTCAAGCTCGCGGACATCTCCGTGTATCGAATCGACGACCTCCGCAACTCGGGCAAGCTCGAATAGATTTGGCGAACTCGGCGGTTCGAGGGACATCCCGGTAACCCGCGCAGCCATGTGATGAAGCCAAAGCGCTAGCCAGCTGCCCTTGAATCCACTATGGCCGGTGATTAATACCGATCGATTTCGCCAGAACTCTGGATCCACTACCAAACCTTCCACGGCGCCTTGGCGGACGCCCATAGCTCCTCGAGCAGAACCTTGTCGCGCAAGGTGTCCATGGGCTGCCAGAAGCCGGTGTGACGAAAGGCGGAGAGCTGGCCGTCCGCCGCCAGCCGCTCGATGGGCTGACGCTCCCAGATGCTGTCGTCGCCGTCGATGTAATCAATGACGCGCGGAGATAGCACAAAGAAGCCGCCATTGATCCAGCCGCCTTCGCCTTGCGGCTTCTCCTTGAACGCCGTGATCCGGTTTCGCTTCACGTCCAGCGCACCGAAACGCCCCGGGGGCTGGACGGCCGTCACCGTGGCGAGCGTGCCCTGCTCGTTGTGGAAGGCGATGAGACGCTTGACGTTCACGTCGCTGAGTCCATCGCCGTAGGTGAAGCAAAACGTTGCGTCGCCGACGTAACTCTTGACCCTGCGCAGGCGTCCGCCGGTCGCGGTCTCATCGCCGGTGTCAATCAGCGTAACAACCCACGGCTCCGCGTGCTGCCGGTGCACCGACATCTTGTTCGCGCCGACATCGAAGGTGACATCGGAGGTGTGCAGGAAGTAATTCGCGAAGTACTCCTTGATCATGTAGCCCTTGAAGCCCAGGCAGATGATGAATTCGTTGATCCCGTGGGCGGAGTAGATCTTCATGATGTGCCAAAGGACCGGCTTGCCTCCGATTTCCACCATAGGCTTAGGGCGCACTTGCGTTTCCTCGCTTATGCGCGTGCCAAGACCTCCAGCGAGAATCACAGCCTTCATCTCTTAGCCGAAATTGCCTGTGTAGCCTTTGATCATAAGCGATTTATTCGTCGCAGCCGCGAGTGAAAGGGCCTCCTTTGGGGGATTGCCACTGAGCGCAATGAGGCGTAGCGTCACCCCGATGAAATAGTCGCAGCGCGGTCGTACCGATCGAGGGAAGGATATGACCACCTCAAACGGTTCCAACAACGCCAGCCAACTTCGCGCCATGGCGCGCGTCGCCTTTATCTTGGCGTCTTGCCTGTTCAGCACGCAAGCGGCGGCGTTTGCCTCGGCGCCGTATTTTCCGCTCCCCGACGGCGCCACCTGGACCTATAACGTGTCCGACGGCACCACCAGCAGCACCGAGACCAGGACGGTCGCCGGCACCAGGTCTTTCAACGGCGCGCAGGTCAAGATCATCCGCGACCAGACCGGAAGCGAAAATTACTTCACGAACGACGACGCGGGTGTGCGTGTCCACGGCGCGTTGTTCGTCGATCCGGTCAACGGAAACGAAACCGATACCTATAGCCCGCCGGTCCCCTTTGCGGCCCGCGACTCGATCATCGGCACCCAGGTGTCCGGCTCGGGCACCGCGACGGGCGTTCAGGGGAGCACCACGTTCACGCTCAACTACACCAGCGCTTCGACCCCGCTTGCCATCGAGACGGTCACGGTGCCGGCAGGCACGTTCAGCAATGCAGTGCACGTGCGGCTTACGATCAACTACTCCGGGGTTGTGAACGGCACCCCGGTGAACTATTCCGCGACGCTCGACGACTGGCTGGTTGCGGGCGTCGGTTCGGTGCGCGAGGTGTCGACCGACACTACCAGCAGTACGACCACGACGTGGGAATTGCGGTCCTACGCCATTCGCCGCCCCGTCGCCGACTTTAGCGGCGACGGCCATTCAGATGTCTTGTGGAGAAACACGTTGACGGGTGAAAACTACCTCTACCCGATGAACGGCACGCAGATCCTCGCAGGCGAGGGGTATGTGCGTACCGTCGCGGATCCGAATTGGACCGTGGCGGGGATCGGTGACTTCGACGGCGACGGCAAGGCCGACATCCTGTGGCGGAACACGAGCACCGGCCAGAACTACATCTACTTCATGGATGGCACCACCATCAAGAGCGAAGGCTTGATCAGGACGGTGGCCGACCAGAGCTGGCGGGTGGCAGGCATCGGAGACTTCGACGGCGATGGCAAGGACGACATCCTGTGGAGAAACGGTACCACGGGAGAGAACTACGTTTATCCGATGGACGGGCTTTCGATCAAGGCTACCGAAGGGTATGTCCGAACGGTAGCCGATCAGAGCTGGCGGGTCGCAGGCATCGGCGACTTCGACGGCGACGGCAAGGCCGACATCCTGTGGCGGAACACGAGCACCGGCCAGAACTACCTCTACCCGATGGACGGCACCGCCATCAAACCGACCGAAGGGTTCCTGCGCACCGTGCCACCGGGGCAGTGGGCGGTGATCAGCAAGTAATCTCGGCGCGCTACGGAATGCGCCGCCCCTTGTTGAAGGCAGCGGCCAATGCCGTCGGCTCTGCCGCGCTGGCTTTCGCTTTTGCCCTGGGCGCCGAAGCGCAGACGACAATCAGGGTTCCCCTGAACTACCCGACGATTCAGGCCGCGATCAACGCTGCAGCGAACGGCGACACGGTGCTTGTGGCGCCCGGGACCTACGTCGAGAACATAAATTTCTCCGGCAAGGCCATCACGGTTACAAGCGAAAGCGGACCTGAGATCACGCTCATCGACGGAAATCGGGCCGACTCGGTCGTCAAGTTCATTTCCGTCGAAGGTCGCTCTTCTGTGCTCAGCGGGTTTACGGTGCTGAACGGAAGATCGGGCTTCGATACACCGGGTTTCGGAGATGGCGGCGGCATCTGGATCAGGAACTCGTCGCCCACGATTACAGGCAACATCATCGCCAACAATCGCGCTTGCGATGGATTGGGAATCTCCGCTTCATTCTCGTCGCCGCTTATCCGCGGCAATACCATCGTCAATAACGTGCACGAGGGCTGCAGCGGCGGTAACGGCGGCGGCATCAGCGTCGGCGGCGCTTCTTCCGCAGAAATCATAGAGAACGTAATCGCCAGCAACTTCCAGTACAGCGCCAACGGCGGCGGAATCTCCCTGTTCGCCGCCGGAAACCCGATCATCCGCGGCAATATCATCAAAGGGAACACGGCGACAGCATCACCGGCAACAAGGCGGGCTGCGGCGGTGGCATCTACTGGTTGGTCCCGACGGGGAGCAACGTCAAGGGACCGCGGCTGGTCAACAACACGATTGCCGACAATGACGGCGCCACAGGTTCCGCGATTTACGCGGATGGATTCCACGCAGTGGTGCAGCTGCACAACAACATCATCGCCGGGAAGAACGGACAAAACGCCGTTTACTGCGGAAATGCGGGCGATGCAAGCACGCCGGTTTTTCGGTTCAACAACGTCTTTAGTCCGGCCGCAGCCGCTTACGCGGGTTTCTGCAGTGACCCGACCGGGGTCAACGGGAACATTTCCGCGGACCCATTGTTTGCCGATCCAACGATTGGCGACTATCGTCTGCAGCCGGCTTCCCCATCCATTGATGCCGGCGACAACACTGCTCCTCAAATTCCCTCTCTGGATTTGGATGGCAACGCACGAATTCTGGACGGCCGTGGCAGCGGAACTGCAGTCATTGATGTTGGCGCCTATGAGCGCGCCACTGTCCTGACACCTGGATCCCATGATTTCGGCAACATGGATCCAGGCGCGGCTCCGGCCACGACGACGTTTTCCATCACCAATCCTGGCGCAACCACCCTCACCATCAGCTCGATCAGCATCGGCAATCGCGCCGTAGGCGCTGGAGGATCGTCGGATTTCGCGGTGACGGCGGGAGGACCCGACCCGTGCCCGAGTCTTGCCCCAACCCTGGCTCCAGGCCAAAGCTGCACCGTTATCGTAACTTTCACTACGCCTGCGATTTCAGGGGGAAAAGGCGCCACGCTACGCGTCGTTTCGGATGCTGCGGGCTCCCCGGCGGTTGCGTCACTGCTTGCCGTGGTGGTCGTCGACACTTCGTTAACGTCGCCGCCCCCGCCGCAGCGGACGGTCTCGCGTTCCGCTACGTTCGCATTCACATCCAACGTAGAAGGCTCGACATTCGAATGCAAGCTCGATACAGAGATCGCTTTTTCCGCGTGCACAAGTCCGAAGAACTACACAGGTCTTGGGCTTGGCCCGCATAAGTTCCAAGTGCGGGCGGTATCGAAACTCGGCGACGCCGATCCGACGCCGGTAACCCGCCTGTGGACGATTGTTCCGCGCGCAAAGCGTGCTGACTTCGACGGCGACGCCAAGTCGGACATCCTGTGGCGCAACCAAGGCGCAGGCGGCACGGGGCAGAACTACCTCTATCCAATGGATGGCACGCAGATTCTCCCCAGCGAGGGCTATCTTAGAACCGTAGCCGATCTCAACTGGACGATCGCGGGAACCGGCGACTTCGACGGCGACGGCAAGGCCGACATCCTGTGGCGGAACTCATCGACGGGCGAGAACTACATCTACTTCATGGACGGCACCACCATCAAGCCGACGGAAGGCTTCATTCGCACGGTCGCGGACCAGAGCTGGCAAGTGGCAGGCATCGGCGACTTCGATGGCGATGGCAAGGACGACATTCTCTGGAGAAACGCCGTCACGGGAGAGAACTACCTCTATCCGATGGATGGGCTCGCGATCATGCCGAGCGAAGGCTATCTGCGCACGGTGCCCGATCAGAGTTGGCAGGTGGCAGGCATCGGCGATTTCGATGGCGATGGCGAGGCCGATATCCTGTGGAGAAACAGCTCGAGCGGCCAAAACTACATCTATCCGATGAACGGCACCGCGATCATGCCGAGCGAGGGTTTCATCCGCACTGTCGCGGATCCCGCTTGGCAAGTGAAAGGCGTTGGGGATTTAGATGGCGATGGCCGGGCGGACATCGTATGGAGAAACAACTCGAGTGGCCAGAATTATCTCTACCCTATGTACGGGACAACCATCAAACCTACCGAGGGTTATCTAAGAACCGTCGCCGATCTCGCCTGGCAGATCGTGGCGGTGGGTGACTACGACGGCGATGGCAAGAGCGACCTGCTGTGGCGCAACGCATCCACTGGCGAGAACTATCTGTATCCGATGGACGGCATCACGATCAAGGCAAGCGAAGGCTACCTAAGAACGGTACCGGTTGGTAACTGGGCCGTGATGAGCAAATAGGCTACCTGCGGCGAGACCTCGACCAATAGTTCTCCTACAAATGACGGATTGCCAACGATGTGCGCGAAGCGTAGGGTAGGCTAAAAGGTTGAGAACTTACGCGCTCATTGAGCGCAGGTGCGCACGGTGGGCGGCCAGCATTGTCATTAACGAGGTAGCTAAATCATCGGCGGTACGGTAGCGTTTCTAGCGAGAACGACATCCTAAAAGCGGGGGAGGGGGGCGAGCCACATGCGGCGCCGGCAATTCGTTGCTGCCGCAGGAGTGCTTTTCACGACGCTGGCGTGTGCGTCCCGGGACGACGGCCAGTTGCGCGCGCGCGCTGCACGCGATGGCGCGGTGCGCGTGATAGTGACGCTCGCCATTCCGGGCCCACAACCGCCGCCTGAAGATGCCATCCGCGATGCGCAGGAGCGTTTGATCGGCGCACTGCGCGGTACGCGCTACGTGGACCTGCGCCGCTTCCGGAGCCTGCCCCAGCTCGCCTTGACGGCTGGACCGGATGCGCTCGAGATCCTGCTTACCTCGCCGCAGGTGGCCGCGGTTGCGGCGGATTCTCTGGCGCAGCCCATGGCGCCGGGCAGCCGATGAGCCTCTACCGCATCGCGCTCGCTGCGCTCGCCGCAGTTGCGCTGTCGCTTTCGGCCGCGTTGCCGGCGCAAGCGCAAACGCGCGAAATGCAAATCCAGAAGCTCGCCGAGGAGGCGCGGCAGCAAGGCAGCGTCCGCGTCATCCTCGAGATGCGCATGACGGGAGCAGCCGCAGCCCCGAAGCACAAGGCCGCGGTCAAGTCTTCGCAGGATCGCGCTCTGCGCGATCTTGCCGCGCACGGCCTGAAGAACGTGCGCAAGTACGAGCACGTGCCCTTCGTTGCGGCGGAAGTGGACGAAGCCGCGCTGCAGGCTGCGGCGGCGCACCCGGACGTGCTCGCGGTGCACGAGGACCGGCTCCATCGGCCGACCCTGGCTCAGAGCGGGCCGCTCGTCGGGGCGCCGGAGGCCTGGGGCATGGGTTACAGCGGCGCGGGGCAGCACATCGCGATCCTCGACACCGGCGTCGACAGCAATCATCCGTTTCTCGCCGGCAAGGTGGTCTACGAAGCCTGCTTTTCCAGCACTTATGCGCCCTACGATGCGCGCACCGCGTGCCCGAACGGCCAGGACATGCAGATCGGCAGCGGCGCTGCCGCGCCTTGCGCATCCTCCGCGTGCCTGCACGGCACTCACG
>VBBY01000050.1 GCA_005881595.1 Betaproteobacteria bacterium
AGCGCGGTATCCTCGTAGGCGCGGCTCGCCAGCGCCTCCTCGACGAACAGGTGCCGCGGCACCGCGCCCAGGGCGCCGAGGACGCGCTCGTCGCGTATGCCCTGCTCGCGCAACCGCTCCACCATGCGCGCGCGCGTGCGTTGCGAGGTCATGCCAATGCCAGCGGCATTCCTCTCCTGGCCAGCGGCATTCCTCTCCTGGCCGGCCGCGTTTTTCACTGCTCGAGCCGCTTTTTGACCAGCGGCAGCTGGGCGTTGTGGGTCAGATCCATGCGCAGCGGCGTCAGCGACACGCGGCAGTGGTCGACGGCGTGGAAATCGGTCCCCGGCCCGGCGTCGGCGGCGCCGCCCGCCGGGCCGATCCAGTACGCGGTCTCGCCGCGCGGCGTGTCCAGCCTTACCACCGGCTCGGCCGTGTGGCGCCGGCCGAGCCGCGTCACCTCGACGCCGCGCAGCTCGGCCGGCGGCACGTCTGGCACGTTGACGTTGAGCAGCAGCGGCTCGCTGAACGGCGAGCGCTTGAAGCGCTCGACGATCTGCAGCGCGACGCCGATCGCGCTGTCGAAATGCTCGCCCGTCCTGCTGGTGAGGGAAACGGCGAGCGCCGGGATGCCGAGCAGGTAGCCTTCCGCCGCCGCGGCGACGGTGCCCGAATAGATCGTGTCGTCGCCCATGTTGGCACCCAGGTTGATGCCCGACACCACCACGTCGGGAGTGAATTCGAGAAACCCGGTGACCGCGATATGCACGCAGTCGGTCGGCGTGCCGTTCACCGAAAAGTAGCCGTTGGGCGCGCGCCGCACGATCAGCGGCCGGTCGAGCGTGAGGGAATTCGAGGCGCCCGAGCGATCGCGTTCTGGAGCCACGACCGTCACCTCGCCCACCTGGCGCAGCGCCTCGGCGAGCAGGCCGATGCCCGGCGCGAAGTAGCCGTCGTCGTTCGACACCAGGATTTTCATCCGAGCGATTCTACAGGCCGTGCGCACTGGAGCCAGGCGGCGCTCGCGGTCGGCTACAATATTTTGGAGGAGCAGACCCCATGCACAATTGCGTACCGCGCGTCTTCTGGGCGGCGGCGCTCGCCGCGGCGCTCGCCTTGGACGCCGGCGCTGCGAAGCAGACCGTCAAGATCGCCTACATCGGCCCTCTGACCGGAGGGGTCTCCGCCAACGGCATCGGCGGGCGCAACTCTGCGGACCTGGCGGTGCGGCTGAGGAACGCCGACCCCAAGGCCAGGTACCGCTACGAGCTGGTGAGCCTGGACGACGAATGCAAGCCCAACATCGCCGTGCAGGCCGCGACCAAGGCGGCCTCCGACAACTCCGTCGTCGCCGGCGTCACGCACTACTGCTCCGTGGCGGCGATCGCAGCCGTGGACACCTACCACAAGTTCGGCTTTCCCGCGGTGGTGTGGGGCGCGGTGCTTCCGGACATCACCTACCGGAACAACTACGCCGAAGTACATCGCGTCAACGGCACGATGATCAACCAGAACGACGTCGCGGCGAAGTTCATGACCGGACTGAAGTACAAGCGCTGGGTCATCATTCACGACACCACCGACTACGGCAAAGGGCACGACAAGTACTTCACCGAGTACCTGACCAAATACGGCGGCCAGGTCCTGGGACGCTTCGGCGTCACCGCCGACCAGCAGGACTTCACCGCCGAGCTCACCAAGGCGAAGGAGCTCAAGCCCGAGGTGATCTATTTCGGCGGCCTGACGCCGATCGGCGTGCGCATCCGCTCGCAGATGGAGCGGCTCGGCATCGACGCGGTGTTCGAAGGCACCTCGGGCATCAAGTCCGACTCCTACATCGATGGCCTGGGCAAGCTCGCCGAGGGCAGCCTGTCCTTCATCGAGGGCGCGCCGTGGGAAAAGCTGCCCGGCGGGCTCTACTTCATCGGCAAATACGCGCAGCAGAAGTACGACCAGGGACCGGAGGCGTACGGCCCGTTCGCCTTCACGGCGGCGGGCCTGATCATGGACGTGATCGAGCAGGTCGGCCCCAACCGCAGGAAAGTCATCGAGGAGCTGCGCAAGACCCGCGACAGGGACTCGATCGTCGGCAAGATCAGCTTCGACGACCACGGCCAGAACGTCGTCCCGCTCATCACGAAGTACGTGGTGCAGGACGGCAAATGGGTGGTCTGGGAAGACAGCGAGTACGCCTCCGGTCGCCGCAAGCTGAAGTAGGTCCTCTCGAGCGGTGGACGTAGGCCTCTTCGGGCAGTACGTCGCCAACGGCCTGATGCTTGGCGTGATCTACGCCATGGTGGCCGTCGGCTTCACGCTGTTCTTCGGCGTGCTCGACGTGATCAAGTTCTCCCACGGCGACGTGCTCACCGCGGGCGCCTTTGCGGGCCTTGCGACCTATGGCGGTTTGCAAGCGCTCGGCTTTGCCTCCCCCGCGGTTCAACTTCTAATCATGTTGCTGGTGGCGGTGGCTGCCATGGCCTTCCTCGGCGCGCTGATCGCGAAGTACCTGGTGCTGCCGCTGCGCACCGCGCCTCCCCTGAACACGCTGCTCCTCACGCTGATGCTCGGCGCGGCGCTGCGCGAGTGCGTGCGCCTGTTCTACCCGCAGGGCGCGAACCCGAAGCCTTTCCCGCGGCTCCTGCCGCAGGACGCGGTCGCGCTCGGCAGCTTCATGCTGCGCCTGGACAACGCTCTGCTGCTCCTCGGCGGCCTGGCGGCGATCGCGGCGGTGCATTTCGTCATTACGCGCACCAAGCTCGGCCTGGCGATCCGCGCGGTGGCGCAGGACGCCGAGACCGCGCGCATCATGGGAATCGATTTCGAGCGCGTGGTGCTGCTGACTTTCGCGCTCGGCTCGGGGCTGGCCGCGCTCGCCGGAATCATGAACGGCCTGTATTACAGCGAGATCAATTTCTCGATCGGCCTGCTGCTGGGGGTGATCGGATTCTCGGCGGCGGTGGTGGGCGGCCTGGGCAATATTTACGGCGCGATCCTCGGCGGCTTCCTGTTCGCCGGGCTGCAGACGGCCGGCGCGGTGCTCCTGCCGGCGCTGCTGCCGCAGCTGCCTTCCGCGTACAAGGACGTTTTCGCGTTCGCGGCGGTGATCGCATTCATGGCGTGGCGGCCGACCGGCCTGATCGCCGAGAAGACCGCGGAGCGCGTATGAGCGCTCTCCCGGGGATTGCCTCGATCGCGGCGATGGCGCTCTACGCCGCGTTTTTCCTGCACGCGGAGTCGCAGGCGCAAGTGCTCGGGCTGGTCGCGCTGGCGGTCGTAGGGGTGCCTGTACTCGCCCGCGTCGGCTGGATCGCGCGCACTGCAACGTCGCTCGAAGCGCATCCGCTCGCCGCGCGCTCGGCGAGCGTGGCGGCGCTCGCCGCGACCATCGCGCTGTTCCACGACCAGCACTTCGTCATGCTGATGCTCGCCTCGGTCGCGCTGTACAGCGTGGCCTGCCTGGGCCTGACGCTGCAGTTCGGCTACGCCGGGGTGGTGAACTTCGCCGGCGCCGCTTTCCTCGGCGTCGGCGGCTACACCTCGGCGGTACTCGGACCCCATGTGCCGCACGCGCTGGTGCTTCTCATCGGTGGGCTGCTGGCGGCGCTCGTCGGCTCGATTCTCATCCTGCCGATCCTGCGCACGCGCGGCCACTACGCGGCGCTGATCACGGTCGCTTTCGGCATCCTGTTCCGCAGCTTCGTCGAGGTGAACGACGCGCTGGGCGGGCCGCAGGGGCTGCAGGTGAAGGGAATGAATCTGTTCGGCTGGGAGCTGAATTCTCCGCTCAGGGATCTCTCCTTCTACGCCAACTACGTGTTCGTCGGGCTGGCGCTCGCCGCAGCCGCCTTCGTGCTGGTGCGGCGGCTGGAGCGCTCGTGGGTCGGCCTGAACCTGGACGCCGTGCGCCTCGACGAGACCGCAGCGGCCGTGTTCGGCATCGACGTGGCGCGCTGGAAAATCCTCGCCTTCACCTGCGGCAATTTCTTCACCGGTATCGCGGGCGCGGCCTACGCCATGATGACCGGCTTCGTCGCGCCGAACAGCTTCACGTTCGGCGATTCCCTGATCCTGGTGTCGATCGTGCTCCTCGGCGGCCTGGGCAGCGCGTGGGGCGTGCCGCTCGCCGCGGGCATCGTGCTGATCGTGCCGGAAAAGCTGCAGGCGCTGCAGGAATACCGCTTCCTCCTCTACGCGATGCTGGTGATCGTCATCCTGCTCGCCCGGCCCCAGGGCTTGATCGCCCGGCCGGCGCGCGAGTATTTTCCCAAATGAGTTTTCCCAAATGAGTTTTCCCAGATGAGCGAGGCGCTGCTTTGCTGTTCCGGCCTCAGCGTGCGCTTCGGCGGCCTGGTGGCGCTCGACGCGCTCGATCTGGAGGTGGGGAGCGGCGCGATCCTCGGCCTCATCGGCCCGAACGGCTCGGGCAAGACGACGCTGTTCAACGTCATCACCGGCGTTTACCGGGCCGCCGGCGGCCGCGCGCAATTCAGCGGCCAGGACCTGGCCGGCATGACGCCGCAGCGCATCTACGCCGCCGGCGTCACCCGCACGTTCCAGCGCTCGCGGCTCGCGCTGCCGCTCTCGGTGTTCGACAACGTCATGATCGGCAACCACCGCCGACTGCATCACGGTCTGTGGTTCAACCTGTTCCGGAGATCGGAATTGAGAAGGGAATTCGAAAGCAATCTTGCCAAGGCGCGCGCTCTGGTCGCGACCTTCAGCGCGCGGCTTGCCGGGCGCATGTTCGACGCGGCCGGCGCGTTCAGCATGATCGACCGGCGCCGCATCGAGATCTGCCGCGCGCTGGTCTCGGAGCCGCGCCTGCTGCTGCTGGACGAGCCGTCGGCGGGAATGACGCACGAGGAAACGCGCGAGCTGATGGACGATCTCCTGGCGGTGCGCTCGCGCCTGCCCGGCCTGTCCATCGTCATTATCGAGCACGAGATGAACGTCATCGAGCGCGTGTGCGAGCGCTGCGCGGTGCTCAACTATGGCCGCAAGATCGCCGAAGGCTCCTACGCCCAGGTCGCCGCCGATCGGCAGGTCCAGATCGCCTACCTGGGCACGGAGTAGACAGCTCATGGCCGCTCTGCTCGGGATCGAGGGCATCAGCGTCGGGTACGACCGTGCCGACGTGCTGCGCGACGTGTCGCTGGCGGTCGAAGCGGGGTCGATCACCTGCATCCTCGGCTCCAACGGCTCCGGAAAATCGACGCTCATCCGCGCCATCCTCGGCCTGACGCCGCCGCGACGCGGGCGCATCGTCCTCGACGGCGCCGACATCGCAGGCCTGCCGACGCATGCCATCGTGGCGCGCGGCGTGGCCTGCATCCCCGAGGGCCGCCGCGTGTTTCCGAAGCTCACGGTGGCGGAGAACCTCCGCCTGGGCGCCTACCGCGAGACGCGCGAGGCCAGGATCCGCTCGCGCATGGACAAGGTGTTCGCGATCTTTCCGCGCCTCGCGGAGCGCGCGGGCCAGCTCGCCGGCACCATGTCGGGCGGCGAGCAGGCGATGATCTCGATCGGCCGCGGCCTGATGCCCGAGCCGCGGCTGCTTCTCGTCGACGAGCCGTCGCTGGGGCTCTCGCCGCTGCTCGTCAAGGAGAATTTCGCCGTGATCCGCCGCGCGAACGAGATGGGCATCACGCTGCTGCTGGTCGAGCAGAACGTGCGCCAGACGCTCGCCATAGCGCACTCCGGCTACGTGCTATCGCAGGGCCGCGTCGTGGCTTCGGGAAGCGCGCCCGAGCTGGCGCAGAGCGCGGAAGTGCACCAGGCCTATTTCGGCTGAGCCACCTCGTTGCGCTCGCCTCGGAAACGTCCCGGCGACGGCGCGCGGACGCAATGTTGTAAAAGCTTGAAAAACCCCGGCAGCACTTACTTTCCGCGAGTATGGTGATTGAAGCTGCCAAGGGGACGGCATGGAGAACATCAGCAAATATTTCCTTCGGGACCGGCACGGCGCTTGGATATGCGTTGAGCGTGCTCTATTGCATACCCCAAGCGGTCACGTCCAAGTCACTCCAGGAAGCCGATTTATGCCCGGCACCACGTTCATGGGTGTCGACTTGGCGAAATGGCTGGACGAGCAGCAAGGCCGTTAAGTCGCCACAAAATGTATTCTCTGGTCGGGGCGGCGAGATTTGAACTCGCGACCACCTGCACCCCATGCAGGTACGCTACCAGGCTGCGCTACGCCCCGACAGCGGCTATTTTAACCCTTGCAGTTGCTCGAGGACCGCGCGCAGCTCGCGCTTGATCGCGGCGAGATCGACGCCCGCGCCTGCGGCCGGTGGCTCGCTGCGCGCCGGCTCGGGCTTGTCTTCGTGGGTCAGCGAGTTGTCGAGGCGGTTGCGCGCCCCGCTGATGGTGAAGCCCTCTTCGTAGAGCAGTTCGCGGATGCGGCGGATGAGCAGCACTTCGTGGTGCTGGTAATAGCGCCGGTTGCCGCGCCGCTTCACCGGCTTCAACTGGGTGAACTCCTGCTCCCAGTAGCGCAGGACGTGCGGCTTCACCCCGCACAGCTCGCTCACCTCACCGATGGTGAAGTAGCGCTTGGCGGGGATCGCCGGAAGTTCAGCTTTCCTGCGGCTTTGCTCCATGGCGCGCCTTCTCGACCATGGCCTTCAGTTTCTGGCTGGCGTGGAAGGTCACGACGCGACGCGCGCTGATCGGGATCTCCTCGCCGGTCTTCGGGTTGCGCCCAGGGCGCTGGGGCTTGTCCCGCAGCTGGAAGTTGCCGAACCCCGAGAGCTTTACGCTTTCGCCGCGCTCGAGCGCGCCGCGAATCTCCTCGAAGAAGGCTTCCACCATGTCCTTGGCCTCGCGCTTGTTCAGGCCGACCTTCTCGAACAGCAGGTCGGCCAGCTCGGCCTTCGTCAACGTCATCGCGCGCTCCCCTGAGCCCTTTTCCCTTTTAATTCCGGAGGATTGCGGAGAATTTTCGGCCTAGCAGGGCTACCAGCGCATCGCGGGCAGCATCTGCCTCCGCATCCGTAAGGGTTCGTTCAGTATGTTGCATAACTACCCGGAACGCAAGGCTTTTTCTCCCGGCAGGCAGACTTTCGCCGCGGTACAGGCTAAACAGCCGCACAGCCCGCACGATGAGGGGTTTTTCGGCCTGGATGGCGTCAAAAACCGCCTGTGCCGGGGTGTTGGCATCGAAAAGCAGGGCCATATCGCGCACCACGAGGGGGTACTTGGACGGCACCTCCGGACGGGATAGCGGGACCGCCTCCAAGGGCTCCGCTTCCACCTCGAAGAGCACCGGAGGCTGCGGCAGCTCGTACTTCTGCTGCCACTTCGGGTGCAGCTCGCCGACCCATCCCGCCGGCTTGCCATCAACCAGGACGCGCGCCGAGCGGCCAGGGTGAAGGGCGGGATGCGCTGCCGGCTCGAAGCGCACGGGGAGCGGCGCGATGAGATTCTCGAGATCCGCCTTTACGTCGAAGAAGTCGACGCCGCGCGCCGCTGTGTCCCACTGCTCATCGAGCACCGGGCCGTAGGCGGCGGCACCGATGCGCACCGGCTGGCGCACCCCGGCGACCGAGAGCGGGCCATCCTGCGCCGACGCATCGCGCAGGTACACGCGCCCGACCTCGAAGACGCGGATGCGTGGAACCTTGCGGGAATGGTTTTTGCGCACCACTTCTATTAAAGAACCGATCAAGCTAGTGCGCATCACTGACTGGTGGCTCGCGATCGGGTTGAGCAGCCGGATCGGATTCGCTGCGCCGGAAAAATCGGCTTCCCAGGCCGGCTCGACGAAGCTGAAATTGATCACCTCGCGGTAGTCCGCGGCGGCGAGCCGCTCGCGCAACGCGTGCAGCGTTCGCCGCGTTTCCGGCGCCGGCAGCATGGCGGCGTGAACTCGCGGCGGGTGCGCGGCGATGCGCTCGAAGCCGTAGAGGCGCGCCACTTCCTCGATCAGGTCCTCCTCGATGGCGATATCGAAGCGGTAGGACGGCGGCGTGACGGCAAAGGCGTCCTTTTCCCGCTTCACGGGGAATGCGAGCCGCGCGAATGCCCTTTGCATTTCCGTCGCCGGAACCGGTACTCCCAGTATCTTCTGCGCGCGCGCGACCCGCATGCGCACCGCCTTGCGCTGCGGCAGACGCGCCACTTTGTCGACGGTGGGCCCCGGCTCGCCGCCGCACAGCTCGAGGATCAGGCGCGTCGCGCGCTCGATGCCGTCGACGTTGTTCGCGAAATCGACGCCGCGCTCGAAGCGGTGCGAGGCGTCGCTCGCGAAGTTGTAGCGCCGCGCGCGTCCCGCCACCGCCTCGGGATAAAAGAACGCGGACTCGAGGAAGAGGTTCCTCGTCGCCGCGTCCGCCTTGGTGCTCTCGCCGCCCATGATGCCGCCCAGGCCGATCACGCCCGAGTCGTCGGTGATGCACAGCACCGACGCGTCGACCTCGACTTCCTGCTCGTTGAGCAGCAGGACCTTTTCGCCCTTGCGGCCCCAGCGCACGTCGATCGGGCCGCGCAGCTTGTCGAGGTCGTAGACGTGCAGCGGTCGGCCGAGCTCGAGCATCACGTAGTTCGTGACGTCGACCAGCGCCGAGATCGAGCGTTGTCCCGCGCTTTCCAGGCGCGCACGCATCCACTGCGGCGTCGGCGCCGCGGGGTTGACGTCGCGGATGACGCGTCCGGCAAAGCGGCCACAGCCCTCGGGAGCGGTCAGCTTCACGAGGTGTTTCGCCTTGTTTCTTGCCGGGACGGGTTTTATTTCCGGTGCGCGGAGCTTTGCGCCCGTCAGTGCCGATACTTCGCGGGCCACCCCCAGAACACACAGGCAATCCGCCCGGTTCGGCGTGAGCTTGAGCGTGAAGACGCGATCGTCGAGCGCGAGCACGCGGCGCAGGTCGCTGCCGACTTTGGCCGTTTTCGGCAGCTCGAGCAGGCCGGAGTGGTCGTCCGACAATCCAAGCTCGCGCGCCGAGCACAGCATCCCCTCGCTGTCAACGCCGCGCAGATTCTTGCTGCCGATGCGTGCGAGCGGCGCCTTCATCCCGACGCGCACGTTGGGTGCGCCGCACACCACCCGCAGCGCTTCTTTCCCGGTCTTGACCGTGCAAACAGTCAGCTTGTCGGCGTTGGGGTGAGGCTTGACCGCGGTGATCTCGCCGACGACGACGCCTGAGAGCTGCGACGGGCCGGCCGGCTCGCAGGATTCCACCTCGACGCCGGCCATGGTCAGCCGGTCCGCGAGTTCGGCGGCGGATACAGAGGGGTTGCAGAAGCTTCGCAACCAGCTTTCGGAAAACTTCATGCGAACTGCTCGAGGAAGCGCAGGTCGCCGTCGAAGAACAGGCGCAGGTCGTCGATGCCATGGCGCAGCATCGTCAGTCTTTCGAGCCCGGAGCCGAAGGCGAAGCCGATGTGGCGCTCGGGGTCGAGGCCGAAGTTGCGCACTACCGCCGGATGCACCTGGCCGGCGCCGGAAATCTCCAGCCAGCGGTGCTTGAACTTCATGTCGATCTCGGCCGATGGCTCGGTGAACGGAAAAAACGAGGGACGGAAGCGGACTTCCAGGTCGGCATTTTCGAAGAAGCGACGCAGGAAATCGGTGTACACGCCCTTCAGGTCGGCGAAGCTGATGTTCTCGTCGATCCACAGCCCCTCGACCTGGTGGAACATCGGCGAATGCGTGGCGTCCGAGTCCACGCGGTAGGTTCGGCCCGGCGCAATCGCCTTGATGGGGGGCTTGTGCATGCGCGCGTAGCGCACCTGCATCGGGCTGGTATGCGTGCGCAGGACGAGCGGCAGGCCGTCCTTGTCCTTCAGGTCGACGTAGAACGTGTCCTGCATCGAGCGCGCAGGATGGTTCTCGGGATTGTTGAGCGCGGTGAAGTTGTACCAGTCGGTCTCGATCTCCGGGCCGTCGGCGACCTCGAAGCCGAGCGAATGCCAGATTTCCTCGATGCGCTGCCAGGTGCGCAGCACCGGGTGGACGCCGCCGCGGCCGCGGCCGCGCCCGGGCAGCGTGACATCGAGCGCCTCTTCCGACAGGCGCGCGGACAGCTTCGCGCCGGCCAGCGCCGTGCGCCGCGCTTCGAGCGCCGCTTCGATCCTCTCCTTCGCCGCGTTGAAGGCGGCGCCCGCGACTCTTCGCTCTTCCGGGGAAAGGGAGCCCAGCGTCGCCCGGAAACCGGACAGCTCCCCGCTCTTTCCGAGGTAGCGCGCCTTCGCGTTTTCGAGCGACGCCGGGTCGCCCGCCGCGCTGAAGTCGGCGGTCGCGCGAGAAACGATGTTCTCGAGCGCCTCCAACTTCAGTGGGTGAGGCTTGCCTTCACCTGGCTGGCGATCTTGGCGAACGCGGGCTTGTCCGTGACGGCCAGGTCGGCGAGCACCTTGCGGTCGATCTCGATCTGGGCGCGCTTGAGCCCGGCCATGAAGCTAGAGTAGGTCATGCCCAGCTCGCGCACCGCTGCGTTGATGCGCGCGATCCACAGCGAGCGGATGACGCGCTTCCTCTGCCGGCGGTCGCGGTAGGCGTACTGCCCCGCCTTCATCACCGCCTGCTTGGCGACCCGGTAGACGTTGCCCCTGCGGCCGCGAAATCCCCTGGCTTGCTGCAGAACTTTCTTGTGGCGCGCTCGCGCCGTGACGCCTCGCTTGACTCTTGGCATGGCGCGCTCCTACTTCGAGTACGGCAGCATGGCGAGGACCTGCCGCTTGTTGCTGTGGTCCACCTCGATGGTGCCGCGCAGGTGGCGTTTGCGCTTGGTGCTCTTCTTCGTGAGGATGTGGCGCATGTAGGCGTGCGAGCGCTTGATGCTGCCGCTGCCGCGCACTTTGAAGCGCTTGGCGGCCCCCCTCTTCGACTTCATCTTCGGCATGACGTCTGCTCCGCTCTTAGTCTGACGCCGGGCGGCCCGCCGCGCGGGCTCTTGAAGCCTCGGCTATCGCTTGTTGAATTACGCTGCTGCAGGTTTTGCTGCTATCTTCTTCGGCTGGGCCACCTTGGGTTTGGCTTCGAGCTTCACCGCCTTGGCCGGCGCCGCGCCTTTTTTCTTCGGCGCCAGCACCATCACCATCTGCCGTCCCTCGAGCCGCGGGAACTGCTCGACCAGGCCGTAGGGGTCCAGGTCCTTTCTGACGCGCTCGAGCAGGCGCTCGCCGAATTCCTTGTGCGCCATCTCGCGCCCGCGAAAGCGCAGCGTCACTTTCGCCTTGTCGCCCTCCTCGAGGAACTCGATCAGCTTGCCCAGCTTGATCTTGTAGTCGCCTTCGTCGGTGCCCGGCCGGAACTTGATTTCCTTGACCTGGATCTGCTTCTGCTTGAGCTTGGCTTCGTGCGCCTTCTTCTGCTCGCGGTAACGGAACTTGCCGTAATCCATCAGCTTGCAGACCGGCGGATTGGCGAGCGGCGCGATCTCCACCAGGTCCACGTTTTTCTCCTCTGCCATCCGCAGGGCCTCGGCGACCGGCTGGATGCCGAGCTGGTCACCGTTTTCCGCTACCAGGCGCACCTCCGGGGCGGTGATTTCCCGGTTGATGCGTTGCGATCTTTCGAGTGCGATGAGTGAAAAGCTCCTCCAGACGTTGAAAAAAACAGCCGTGCTTACTGCGCGTTCGCCTCGCTTCGGAGGCGCGCGGTGAAGGCGTCCAGGCTCATGGCCCCGAGGTCTTCGCCGCCGCGCGTGCGCACGGCCACCATGTCAGCCTGCATTTCCTTGTCGCCAACCACCAGTTGGTAGGGCAGCTTCTGCAGGCTATGTTCTCGAATCTTATAGGAAATTTTCTCGTTCCGCAAATCGGCGGCGGCACGAAAACCAAGCTGCATCAAGCGCTTAACCACACTTTCGGCGTACGCGGCGTGGCGCTCGGTGATATTCATGACGACCGCCTGCTGGGGCGCGAGCCACAGCGGAAATGCCCCGGCGTAGTGCTCGATCAGGATGCCGATGAAGCGCTCCATCGAGCCGATGATGGCGCGATGGAGCATGACCGGCGTGTGCCGCGCGTTGTCGCCGCCGACGTACTCCGCGCCCAGCCGCCCCGGCATGCTGAAATCGACCTGCATCGTGCCGCATTGCCAGACGCGGCCGATGCCGTCCTTCAGCGAGTACTCGATCTTCGGCCCGTAAAAGGCACCCTCGCCTGGCGCCAAGGAGAAAGTGAGTTTTGACATTTCTAAAGCTTTGAGCAAAGCCTTCTCTGCCTTTTCCCAGGCCTCGTCCGAGCCGATGCGCTTCGTCGGCCGCGTGGCGATCCTGTAGATGACGTCCGTAAAACCAAAATCGCGATACACCTTTTGCAGGAGCGCGGTGAAGGCCACGCACTCGGGAAGGATCTGCTCCTCGGTGCAGAAGATGTGGCCGTCGTCCTGCACAAAGCCTCTCACCCTCATCAAGCCGTGCAGCGCCCCGGAAGGCTCGTTGCGGTGGCAGGAGCCGAACTCGCCATAGCGCAGCGGCAGGTCCCGATAGCTGCGCACGCCCTTGTTGTAGATGAGGATGTGCCCCGGGCAGTTCATCGGCTTGATGGCGTAGTCGCGGTTCTCGGAGGACGTGACGAACATGCTCTCCCTGAAGTTCTGCCAGTGCCCGGTGCGCTCCCACAGGCTGCGGTCCAGGATCTGCGGAGCGCGCACTTCCTGGTAGCCGTTGTCGCGGTACACGCGGCGCATGTACTGCTCGACCTGCTGCCACAGCACCCAGCCTTTCGGGTGCCAGAACACCAGCCCCGGCGCCTCTTCCTGCTGGTGGAACAGATCGAGCTGGGTGCCGAGGCGGCGGTGGTCGCGCTTCTCCGCCTCCTCCAGCATCTTCAGGTATGCGTCCTGGTCCTCCTTCCTTGCCCAGGCGGTGCCGTAGATGCGCTGGAGCATCTCGTTCTTCGAGTCGCCGCGCCAGTAGGCGCCCGCCACGCGCATCAGCTTGAACACCTTCAGCTTGCCGGTCGAGGGCACGTGCGGTCCGCGGCACAGGTCGATGAAGTCGCCCTGCGCGTAGAGCGAAATGGCCTCGCCCTCTGGGATCGAGGCGATGATCTCGGCCTTGTATTTTTCTCCCATGGAAGAAAACAAGGCGACGGCCTGGTCGCGAGGCATGACTTTCCTGGCCACGGGAAGATCTCTTTTCGAAATCTCGGCCATCTTCTTCTCGATGGCGGCGAGATCCTCGGGCGTAAAGGCACGCTTGTACGAAAAATCGTAGTAGAAGCCGTTCTCGATCACCGGCCCGATGGTGACCTGCGCATCGGGAAACAGCTCCTTCACCGCGTGCGCCAGCAGGTGCGCGGTCGAGTGCCGCAGGATCTCGAGGCCCTCGGGATCGCGCTCGGTGACGATGGCGACGTCGGCATCCGCATCGATGCGGTGGCTGGTGTCGACCAGCTTGCCGTTCACCTTGCCGGCGAGCGCGGCGCGCGCCAGGCCGGCGCCGATCGAGGCTCCGATCTCGGCCACGGTGACGGGTCCTGGAAACGACTTCGACGAGCCGTCTGGGAGACGGATATTGGGCATCGCGCTGGAAGATGCATACTATCACGGTGACTCTTCCTCTCAGCCTTGCGATCAACGCCTACGATCACGTGCGCGATCTGCGCCCGCAGGGCATCGACCTGCTGGTTCTCGAGCTGCCGATCGAGGAGATCTTTTTCCGCTTCACGAAGTTTCGCGAGTGGGACGCCTCCGAGATGTCGTTCGGCAAGGCGGTCTCGCTGCTGTCCGAGGAGCGGCCCGACATCGTCGCCATCCCGGTGTTTCCGTCGCGGGTGTTCCGGCATTCCGCGATTTACCTGGGAAGGGATTCATCCATCAGGAAACCGAAGGAGCTCGAAGGCAAGCGGGTCGGAATTCCGGAATGGGCGCAAACCGCCGGGATCTACGTGCGCGGCATGCTGCAGCACGAATACGGCGTCGACCTCGCCGCCATCGACTGGCGCCAGGCCGGCGTGCGCGAGCCCGGCCGGATCGAGAAAGTCGAATTGAAGCTGCCCAAGGGAGTAAAAATCGTGGCGCTGCCCGAGCGCTCGCTGAGCGAGATGCTGGCAGCCGGCGATCTCGACGCGGTGATCTCGGCGCGCGACCCGGGTGGCGAGAGGCTGTTCACCGATTATCAGCAGATCGAAGCGGATTATTTCCGCAGGACGCGCATCTATCCCATCATGCACGTGGTGGTGCTGCGCAAGCCCGTGTACGAGCGCGATCGCTGGATCGCCATGAACCTCCTCAAGGCCTTCGAGGAAGCGAAGCGCAGCAGCCTCGCGCGCATCGCGGAGATCGGCGTGTCGCAGGTTCCCGTGCCCTGGATCGCGGAGCAGGTCCGCCGCTGGCGCTCGCTCGCCGGCGAGGATTTCTGGCCTTACGGCGTCGAGCCGAACCGGCCGACGCTGGAAGCATTTCTGCAGTATTCGTTCGAGCAGGGCGTGGCGAGGAAGCGCCTTGCGCCCGAGGATCTGTTCGCGCGCGAGACGCTGGAAAGCTTCAAGATCTAGTCGACCTTGACGCCGAGGTCCTTGACGACCTTGGCGTATTTCTCGTAGTCGCGGCGGATCAGCGCCACGAATTCATCGGGCGGCAGCACGAGCGGCTCGAGGCCGCCTGCGTGATTGAACCGCTCCTTTAGATCGGCCGACTCGAGCGCACGCCTGATTTCCTCACGTAATTTTTTCAATATTGGTTCCGGCACGCTGGCTGGCGCAAATAGGCCGAGCCAGATGCTGTTCTCGAATCCCGGGTAGAACTCGCTGATCGTCGGCAGCTCGGGATATTGCGCCGAGCGCTTGCTGCCCGATACCGCGAGCGCGCGCAGCCTGCCGGCCTTGATCTGCGCGGCGTTGGAGCTGCCCGCCCACATCGCCGCCACTTCGCCGGCGACGGCAGCGGTGGTCGCCGGCGCGCCGCCGCGATAGGGCACGTGCACCAGGTCGATGCCGGTCCGCACTTTGAGCATTTCCATGGTGAGGTGGTGCTGGCTGCCGTTGCCGCCGGAAGCGTAGCTGAGCGGCGGCCTGGCCTTGCGCGCGTACTCGATGAATTCGGGGAAGCTGCCCACCGGCAACGACGGATTGATCGCCAGGACGAACTGGTTGGAGGCCACGCTCGACACCGGTGTCAGGTCGCGCAGCGTGTCGAAGCTCATTTTCGAATAAAGATGCGGGTTGATCGCGATCTGGCTGTCGGCGACCAGTCCCAGCGTGTAGCCGTCGGGCGCCGCGCGCGCCACCAGCTCGGTGGCGATGTTGCCGTTGGAGCCGGCGCGGTTCTCGACCACCACCGGCTCGCCCATCTGCTCGGCGAGCTTCTGGCCGAGCACGCGCGCCGCGATGTCGGGCGCCCCGCCCGGCGGGATCGGCACGATGAGATGGATCGGGCGCGCAGGATACTGCGCAAAGCTCGGCGCCGCGACGCTCAAGGCAAGCGCGGCGACAACGCAGCGAATCGGCACTGATCCGGCCCTCACGATCAGCTGTATTGAACCGGTTGTCGCAGCAGCTCGTCAACGACTCGATCGATCGCTCCAGCCCAATCCCCGTCGCTCGGCTGGCGGAACAGGCGCATCGTCGGGTACCAGGGATTGTCGCTGCGCTCCAGGTGGAAGCGCCAATCCGCGGAAAAACCGAGCAGCACCCAGGTCGGCACGCCCATGGCGCCGGCAAGGTGGGCCACCGAAGTGTCGATCGAAATGACGATGTCGAGCAGGCTCATCAGCGCGGCCGTGTCGGCGAAATCCCGGATGCGGGCGCTGTGGTCGATGAATTTCATTCCTGCAGGCGGCGCGGTCGCTTCCGCGGAGGGCTTGCCTTTTTGCAGGCTGTAGAACGTCGCTGCGGACGCCCGTGCAAGGGGCGCCAGCGTGGCAAGCGTAGTGGAACGCTTGCGATCGCCCCAGTTCGCCGGATCTCCCGCCCACACCAGCCCCACCTTGAGGCGCGCGCTATCACCGGAGGCGACGAGCGCGCGCCATTCTGCGACGCGTTTCGCATCGGCATGGACATAGGGGCCGCGCCAAGGAACGCTCTGGAGCGTAGTGCGGAAGATCCCGGGCAGCATGATCAGCGGAACATGGGCTGCGAACGGCGGCAGCGGCGCGCCCTGTGCCACCACCTGCCGCACGCCGTCGAAGCCTTGCAGGAGCGGCACCAGCGCCGGCTGGCATTCGAGCACCACCGCCGCGCAACGCTCAGCCACCAGGGGCGCATAGCGCACGAATTGCAGCATGTCGCCAAAGCCGGACTCGCCGTGGATCAGAACCGTTCCGCCCGGGAGCAGGCGGCCGTCCCACACCGGCTGCGGGAAGCGCCGCGCGCCGGCATTGAACGCATCGATGCGCCAGCGCCATTCGTATTCCTTCCACCCTGCGGCGTAATCGCCGCGCAGCAACAGCGCGAACGCCTTGCTGACATGAGCTTCGGCGCGCCCCGGTTCGAGCGCGAGGCAGCGCTCCAGGCATTCGAGCGCCTCCTCGTGCCGCCCGAGGTCGACATAGGTATTGGCGAGGTTGTTCAGGGCGGCGGCGTCGTTCGGATTGTCCGCGATTTGCCTCAGGTAGCCCTGGATCGCGAGCTCCTGCGCGCCCGGATCGCGCACGAAAGCCGCGTAGTTCTGATTGGCTTGAGGCTGCGCGGGATCGAGCTCCAGCGCCCTGCGGTAGCAGGTCAGCGCCGCGTCGATCCTCCCCTGCATGTGCAGAGCGGCGCCGAGGTTATTGTGGGCCCTGGCATGGGTCGGGTCCAGGCTGACCGCGGTGCGGTAGCTAGCTTCCGCGTCGGCATACCGGCCCGCGGCCTCCCACAGCCGGCCCATGGCGTAATGCGGAACTGCGGCGCGAGGTTCCACCGCCATTGCCTTGCGCGCCCACTGCATGCCGTCGTCGATTTGCTTGGCATCGGCCGCGATCGAGGCCAACAGGCACAGCGCGCGCACATCGCTCGGCGAGCGCTGCACAATCTCGAGGCAGCAGCGCCGTGCCTCATCCAGCGCGCCTCGCTGATAGGCGTTTTCAGCCTGCTCGAGACGAGGCGCGCGCTCCGGCTCGGCGCGCAGTTTCGATCGGATCCAGCCGATCACCGCGTCCTCGCCTCACATCGAGCGCCGGCCATAGAGGAAGGTGATGTTGATGCGGCGGTTCAGGTAGCCGTCGCGGAACACCGGACGGTCGGTGGCGTGAAATAGGTCGGAATCGAAGATCACGGCGCGATTCGCGCGGTAGGGCACCCGCACGGGCGCGCCGCCGGTCGACTCCAGGTAGCGGAGTATCGTCCCGGAATCCTTGTTGAATTTGGCGAAACCCCAGTCGCGCGGTGCATCCTGCCGGTACACCAGCAGGCCGCCGCGCTCGGCATCGAGGTTCGCGTCGTCCTCGGTGATCCAGAAATTGACGTTCACCGCCGCTTCATCGGCGTGCACGCCGAGCCCGGGCAGGCTGCTTTCGCATTTATAACCCCACATCATCTGCAGCGGCAGGTCGCGCATCACCCGCGGCAGGCGCTCGCGCAGCTCCAGCGCGATGCGCAGCAGCAGCTCGGAGCAGAAGCCGTCGAAAAAGTAGGCGCCCAGGTACCCTGGCTTGATGTTGTTCCAGATCGTGCTCTCCAGACAGTACTGGCGCAGCGCGCGCAGAGCGCCCGGCGCGAGCAGGCCGTCCACGGTGACGATGTTGGGCCTGGCGCCAAGGTAGCCGTCCTCGATGGCGCGAGAGTCCAGCGCGGGATTGATCAGCGGCCCCTCGAGCGGTGGCGGTTCGGCGAGGTAAATCGGCCGCTTGTACGTGCGCGCCACGAGCGGATGGCGTGCGCCATCAAATGGAACGACAGAGCCGATGCTCACCTTGCCGCGCACTTCTTCCAGCAGCCTGCGGTAGTCCTCCAGCACCTCCCGATAGCTCTTCGGCAACCTGCCGAGCCCAAGCAGGTACTCGATCTGCTCGCAGTCGTGGCGCAGCTTGATTTCGTTCACCGCCATATCCTCCGGCGGAAAGGGCGGCGATGGCTGCGGGGAAAGAGCGGCCCTGCGCGCCTCGCTCCACGGCTCGCCGCGGTTGAGCACCGCACAGCGCGCAAAGCTGTGCGCCGCGCCCCGGAAATCCGCGCGCTCGAACCTCGCCAGGCCGAGATTGAAGTGCGCTTCGGCGAAATCCGGGCGCAGCGCGAGCGCGCGCTCGAAGAGCGCGACGGCCTGCTCGTAGCGCCGCAGGTCGTTCATGACCGTTCCAAGCATGCAGAGCGCGTCGGCATCGTCGGGCGCGAGCTCGAGCGCTTTCTCGAGATGCCCGATGGCCTGCTCATGCTCGGACAAGCCGGCGTGCAGCACGCCGAGCTGAAGGTGGATCGGCGCCGCGCTCGCCCCGCGATCGAGCGCCTC
>VBBY01000099.1 GCA_005881595.1 Betaproteobacteria bacterium
TCGCGACGTGAACGAGCGTCATGACCCGCAATCGAGCCGCAGGCGACTGCTCAGCTCCGGTAACTGTGCTTAAGGCGATGGCGTTCCATTGAACGACGGTGTTGGCAGCGGCCACTGAGGCGAATAGCAGCCATGTCGAAAGGCCAAATGCCAAGGCAAACCGCGTGCCAAAGCGCCGCATCGTCATACCCCCCTCCGTTCGTCATCTCATGCCCGGCCGGTCAGCCACCTGCTGCATCGTTTCGGAATCGGTTTGGCTACTTTTTGTGGCTGCTAACTGCTTTTGCGATTCCTTCATAGAACCGGCAATTCGAGCGGAAAGCGTAGTACCGGCTAACGTTTCTGTCTGTTCTGTACCGTACGGACAGCGCAACGCGGCTCGAAGACAAGATCACGCCCGAAAGAGGCGATCAAGGACCCCGTACGTTCTCGAGTTCCGGGACGATTTTGAGAACTGGGGCAGGTAACAAATGTCCCGTACTCAGAAAGCCGCCTCGGAAAAGCACCTAGCCATGTTCGAAGTGGGTGCAGGGTCTCGCTCCGTCGGGTAACATGCGCTTTCGAGCATGCATCGCCTTCCTTAGCCGTCGACATCCCTGCGCCTACTTGGCGGTAGTTCCGACGGTATCCAATCTATGCAACCGTCACAAAATCACGTTCCCACAGAGCCTTACGGCCTGGGGTTGATAATTGAGTGGGAATGACCGACGAGGCTTTCATGCGTCGGGCGCTGGAGCTTGCGCAGCGCGCCCAGGCGGAAGGGGAGGTCCCTGTCGGGGCGGTCGTTGTTTTGGAGGGAAAGACTTTAGGTGAAGGCTGGAACAGGCCGATTGCGGCCTGCGATCCGAGCGCCCACGCCGAAATCCAGGCGATGCGCGCCGCGTCGTCCGCGCTGTCGAACTACCGCCTGACGGGCGCTACGCTCTACGTGACCCTCGAGCCTTGCGATATGTGCATCGGCGCCATGTTCCACGCGCGCATCGCCAGGGTGGTGTTCGGCGCCACCGACCCGAAGAAGCTGGTGCTCAAGAACCGGGTCGCCCTGGAGGGCGGCGTGCTGGCAGGCGAATGCGGCGCGCTGCTCAGCCGGTTCTTCGCTTCCCGGCGATGAAGATCGAAATCAACGCCGGCAGGCAGCAGCTCATCCTCAGGGACGAGAAAAATGTTCCTGTGAAAACCTACTCCGTCTCGACGTCGAAGAACGGCCTGGGCGAGAAGAATGTTCGTGCGGCGCCGGCCGACCGGCGAGCTGTGGACGCCTGAGCTCCATGCCCGCTACCCGGGGCGCGACTGGATCCTGACCCGCATCCTGTGGCTCTCGGGCTGCGAGCCGGGAAGGAACCGGCTCGGCGAGGTCGACACGATGCGCCGCTACATCTATATCCACGGCTCGCCTCATGCCGCCGAGATGGGCAAGCCTGGATCGATCGGTTGCGTGCGCATGCACAACGCCGACATCGTGGAGCTGTTCGATCTGGTGGCGCCTTACACGCCTGTCGAGATCAGGGGCTGAAGCTTTTCGCGGCTGGGCGCGAGGACCACCGCTTTCTCGCAGATGATCCCGGTAATCAGCTCGGCGGGGGTCACGTCGAACGCCGGGTTGCGCACGCCCACGCCCTGCGGAGCCCAGCGCGTGCCGCGGTAGCCGGTCACCTCGTCGGCCGGCCGCTCCTCGATGACGATCTGCGAGCCGTCGGCAATGGCTGCGTCGAAGGTCGAAAGCGGGGCGGCGACGTAGAACGGGATGCCGTGGCGCCGCGCGAGCACCGCGAGGCTGTAGGTGCCGATCTTGTTGGCGACGTCGCCGTTGGCGGCAATGCGATCGGCGCCGACGATGACTACGTCCACTTCACCGCGGCTCATCAGGTGGCCGGCCATGCTGTCGGTGATCAGCGTGCACGGGATGCCTTCCTGCACGCATTCCCAGGCCGTGAGCCGCGCGCCTTGCAGGTAGGGACGGGTTTCGCACGCGATCACGGAGACGCTCTTCTCCTTCGCGGAACGGATCACTCCCAGGGCGGTGCCGTGGCCGGCCGTGGCTAGAGCTCCGGTGTTGCAATGGGTCATGACGCGTGCCCGATCTGGAATGAGCTCCGCGCCCAGCTTGCCCATCGAGCGGTTCGCAGCCAGGTCCTCTTCGAAGATCGCCTTGGCCTCCGCTTCGAGATCTTTCGCGCGCTTCATGCGCTCGAGCGCCCAGAACAGGTTGACGGCGGTGGGGCGGCTTTTCGCGAGCGCCGCATAGCCTTCGGAAGATCCGCCTGACAGAACCACCCCGAAAGCCGCGGCGCAGCCGATGGCCGGCGCGCCGCGCACCACCATGTCGCGGATCGCCGTCGCCACGTCGGCTGCGCTCCGGCAGGTCACATAGAGAGTCTTGTCGGGGAGAAAGCGCTGGTCGAGCAGCTCCAGGCGATCGCCCCGCCAGCGCAGCGGCTCGACTGCCATCAGACGACGCGCTCGTTGCCGCCGTCGACCGGCACCTGCGCCGCCGTGGTCTTGGCGAAAAGCGGGCCGCACATCTCCGCGGCCAGCTCGGCCACATCGCGCGAGGAGACTTCCTGCTTCAGCAGGTTGTTCTTCCTGTATTGCTCGACCGTGAGGTTGTACGCCTTGGCGCGCGAGGCGAGAACCTCGTCGGTCCACAGCGCCGTATCGTAAACCGCGTTGGGATGCAGCGAATTGATGCGAATCCCGTCCTTTGCCCACTCCAGGGCCGCGACGCGCGCGAGCTGGTTCAGCGCCGCCTTCGAGACCGAATAGGCGGCGGCGCCCGGGCCGGGCGCCGGCACGTTCTTCGAGCCGATCACCACGATGCGGCCGCCGCGCAGCGCGAGCTTGAGCAGCGGATGGCACATCTGCATCAGCATCAGGTTCGCCTCGACGTTGACCGCCATGGTGCCTTTCCAGGTCTGGGCCGGAATCTCCTGGATCGGCTGCGACGAGGGAAAGATGCCGGCGTTGAGAACCAGCATGTCGATGCCGCCGAAGCGCCTGACGCCTCGATCGAGGCTGCTTTCGACCGCCTTCGCATCGGTGAGATCGCAAGTCGCTCCCAGAACATCGACGCGCGGCCACAGCGTTTCGATCGCCGGGTTCACATCGAGGGCAATCACGGCGGCGCCGCGCGCGAGGAAGGACTCGACGCAGGCCTTGCCGATCCCCGAGGCCGCGCCGGTCACCAGCGCCACTTCGCCGGTGAACACCGGCGATGAGGCCGCCTTGCGCAGCTTCGCCTGCTCGAGGTCCCAGTACTCGATGTCGAAGAGGTCGCGCTCGCCGAGCGCGCGCCAGCCGCCGAGCGCCTCGGCGCGCAGGATCACATCGATCGTGTGGTCGTACAGGTCCTCGACGATCGCCGCGTCGCGCGCCGTGCGGCCGGCGGCGGCGAAGCCGAGCTGCGGATCGAGCACCATGCGCGGCGCCGCATCGAGCATCGTCTTCTTGTCCTTCGCGTGCGGCGCCTGGCGCTCGAAATACTCGCGATACTTCTTCGCGTAGCCGGTGACGTCGCGGCCAAGCATCGGCAGCGGCTTGGTGCGAATCACGTGATCGGGCGTCGCCGGCCCTTTCTGCGACAGGCGCTCGATCTGCGGATGCCGCGCGAAGCCGAGAAACTTCTCGGAATCGTTCACCTTCAATACCATGGGAAATCCCGCTTGGTCGGCGATCGAGCGCCGCAGGCTCGCGATCTCCTCGCGTCTGGCGGCCGGGAGCTGTGCAGACGAAAAACCGAAATGCCACGCTTTGTGCTTCTGCAGATACTCCTCGGCCAGGGACACCAGGCCGATCATCCGCTCGTACGACTCGCGCGCGTCGGCGCCGAAGGAGAAAATGCCATGCGACAGCAGCACCATTCCAATGCAATCGCCGGTCGCCTGTTTCGGAAATTCGCGGGCGCAGTGCGCGGCGAGATCGAAACCCGCCATGATGTACGGGATGACGACGACCCGCTCGCCGTAGATGTCGCGAATGCGCTTCTCGCCCTGCGGCGCATTGGACACCGCGAGCACGGCGTCGGCATGCGTGTGATCGACGTACGGATGCGGCAGGATGGCGTGAAGGATGGTTTCGACGGAGGGCGAGGGCGCGCCGGCGCGCAGCATGTGGGTGTTGAGCTCGTTCACCATCTGCGGATCTGGCAGGCTGCGCAGCCCTGCCAGCCTGCGCACATGCCCGAGGGCGACCGGCGTGAAGCCGGCAGGCTCGATCGTCTCTAGGTCCCAGCCGCTACCCTTGACGTAGAGCACGTCCTCGTCCTCGCCGAAGAGGTTCCTCTCGCGCAGCTTGACTGAAGTATTGCCGCCGCCATGCAGGACCAGCGATTTGTCGCGGCCCAGCAGGCGCGAGGTGTAGACGCGCGGACCGAGCGGCCCGCCGAACCGCGCCGCCTCGGCGTCGCCCCAGAGGCTTTTCATGCTGCGATTATACTTTTGCCGCCATGCTGCAAATCGAGCTGATGCGCTGGGAGCAGGCGCGCGCGGCGGCAAGCCGCATCCGCTACGCGGTGTTCGTCGAGGAGCAGGGCGTGCCCGTCGAGATCGAGCTCGACGAGCACGATGCCGAGTGCATCCATGCGCTCGCCTTCGACGGCGGCGCTGCGCTCGGCACCGGTCGCCTGCTGCCCGACGGCCACATCGGCAGGATGGCGGTGCTCAGGGAGTTTCGCGGCCGCGGCGTGGGCAGCGCGATCCTGGCGAAGCTCATCGAAGCCGCGGCGCGGCGCGGCGACCGGGAGGTGCTGCTTTCCGCCCAGGTTCACGCCCTGGCTTTCTACCGCGCGCACGGCTTCAGCGCCGAGGGCGAGGTTTACCAGGACGCCGGCATTCCGCACCAGACGATGCGCCGCGCGCTCTAGAACTCGAACTGCACCGTCTCCTGCTCGGTGCCGTCAGGAGAAAAGCTGCGCTCCGCGTAGCGCGTGCGAGGCTCCTTCGACCGGAGAAGGACAGTGGAGCAACGCGTCCCGTACTCGGGATTGACGATGCGCGCCTCGGCGAGCAGTGTGAACAGCGGCTCGATCGCAGGCGCGGGGTCGATGACTGCGGCGAAACGAGCCTTGTTCGCCTCGACGTCCGGGGAGTCGAGCAGCAGGTTTGCCAGGCCATACACGCCGGGTTCGAGCTGACGCGGCGCCCCGGCGCGGTTCGACATCCACCACAGCTCCCTGCCGTCGGCCACCAGCAGGTTGAAGCCGCTATAGGCATTCGCCTCGATTGCCCGGACATACGCCGCCGGCGCAGTGGCGGTTTCCAAAAAGCGAGCGACCAGGGCACCCCGCGACTCGGCGGCCGAAGGTTCGCGCGCGCCGCGATAGTTGGTCACCGCGGCAAACCTGCCGCTGCGCGAGACGCCCATCCAGGTGCCCCGCGCCTGCAGATCGCGCCCGGCAAGGATGCCCGGCCAGTCGCTCCAGAAAGACGCCGCGGCGGCCGGGCGCCCATGGAACTCGTCGCGGTTTGCGGCCACGATCAGCGGGAAGTCGCGGTGGACGCGCCACCCGAGAAGGATCAGGCAGATACGAAGCGCTCCACCTTGCGCGGCAGGCCGAGCTTCGCGCCTTCGCGGTCCAGCATCGCGTCGAAAGCCTCCGCGTCGGCAATGCCTTCGTAGACTTCCATATAAGTGGCGGGGTCGTCGCGGCGGCGCATCCAGCGGCCGCATACGCCGAATTCGCGCTCTACGGCCTTGAACAGCGCCTCGATCGCCGGCCGCAACTCGGCCAGGCGCGCCGGATCGAGCTTGTAGTAGACGTAGTAATTCAAACCGGCATCACGGCGAGCAGCTCGCTGCCGTTTTCCGCGGGCGCGACGTCGATTACCGTTCCGCCCTTGAATTCCTGACCGGGACGCAGCTCGAGGCCGGCGGGCGCGTGCGCGCTCACCATGCGGCGCTTCACCTGGCCGCGGTACTGCGCGCGGGCGACGATTTCCTGGCCCGGATAGCAGCCCTTGCGGAAGTCGACGGCGCCCAGCTCGTCGAAGTTCACCATCTGCGGCACGAACTTGTCCTGGGTTGCCGCCGTGATCAGCGGCCGGCCGGCACGGATTTCCTGCAAGGTCCAGAGCGCTTCGCCGGTCGTGGCCGCGAGCGCCACCTCGTGCGCCGGGCCGAGAACCAGATAGCGAGCGCCGCCGACGTGCACGGTAATGATGTTTCCCTGACGTGAGATCGCGTTCGCGTCGGCCGGCCCTGTCGCCCCGTCGCCCCAGACGCCGACCTGTGCCCAGCTTTCGCTTACGTCGGCGATGCGGACTTTCGCGCGCAGGACGAACATCGACAGCTTCCTGGCTACCCCCGGCGCGAGGTCGCGCGCCAGCTGCAGCAGGAATCCCTGCGCTGCGGGAATCACCAGCAGGCTCGCCAGCAGGCGGCCCTTTGCCGAGCACCAGCCGGCCAGCGTGGCGCGGTCCGGCGGCAGATTCTCGATGTCCTTGGTGAGCTGGGCGTGCAGAAATGCACGCGCGTGCTCACCGGTGACCGATAGCAGACCATAGCGGGTGAGGCGCGCGCACTCCATCGTAGAATGCGGATTTTACCGCTCCCTACACTGAAGACAGCCCTCGCTCTTATCCTGCTCGTAGTGCTCGCCGCCGCGGGTTACAGCGCGTGGTACGCACTCTCTCCCTTGTCGGTCAGCAAGCTGCCGGTGGAAGTCGAGGTCCCGCTCGGCACCGGCTTTCGGGCCGCGGTGGACCAGCTCGAGCGCGCCGGCATCGCCATTCACCGCCGCGAATTCGAGCTGCTCGCGCGCGCGCTAGGGCAGGACCGCGACATCAAGGCCGGAAGCTACGAGATCGCCGTGCCGCTGACCCCGGTCGAGCTGCTCGACAAGCTGACGCGCGGCGATGTCGCGCAGGCCGAGGTCAGGCTGATCGAGGGCTGGACGTTCGCGCAGATCCGGGCTGCGCTCAACGCGAGCGCCGACCTGCGCCACCACAGCGCGGAGCTCGACGACGCCCAGATCCTGGTGCAGCTCGACGTGCCGGAGGAGCAGCCCGAGGGCCTGTTCTTCCCGGACACCTACCTCTTCGCCAAGGGCTCGAGCGACATGGCGGTGCTGCGCCGGGCGTATCGCGCGATGCAGCGGCATCTCAAGGCGGAGTGGGAGGCCCGCAACGCGAGCCTGCCGTACCGCACGCCGTACGAGGCGCTGATCATGGCCTCGATCATCGAAAAGGAGACCGGTCTTGCCGTCGAGCGCGACATGATCGCCGGGGTGCTGGTGAACCGGCTGCGGATCGGCATGCGGCTGCAGACGGACCCCACCGTCATCTACGGCCTGGGCGACGCCTTCGACGGCAACCT
>VBBY01000051.1 GCA_005881595.1 Betaproteobacteria bacterium
CGCGGCCACTAGCTCTCTCAGTTCCGCCGTGCCTGTTTTGCACATTTCGTTTTGGAAGGCCGATTCGGATAGAGCGCCAAGAGTTTCATTCGTGTCTCTCTTGGTGGACATAAAGCTGAAAAGCCGGGACGCCTGAGCGTCGGACATGCCCGCCCGGGATAGGTCCTCAAGAACCACCGAGCTTTTTTCCCGCTCTATCTTGTCAAGAGACCGCAGAACGACGGCAGAGTCGTCGTCCGGTACCTTGAACCCTTGCAGGACACCTTTCAGAACCTTCCGGTTGTTGATCCGTATCCGAAACTCACCGACGCCCATCTCCCTGAACACGCTGTGGATGACACTCGGTATCTCCGCCTCCGCGAGATAGCTCAATTTGTCGCGGTTAATTATGTCGATATCGCATTGATAAAATTCTCTAAACCTTCCTTTTCGCGCCTGAGGCGTTTCGCCGCGCCAGACTTTCTGAATCTGGTAGCGGCGGAATGGAAACGGCAGTTCCCGTTCTCTCATCGCCACGTAACGTGCAAGCGGTACTGTCAGATCGAAATGCAACGCCCCTTTTATCGAAGCTTCGTCATCGTCGGCAGCCAATCGTGTAAGAGCGTAGATCTCCTTTTCCACGCCACCCTTGGAGGTCAAGACCTCTTTGCGCTCCGCGGCCGGCGTTTCAATCGGCACAAAACCGAAGAGCTCGAAGTTCCTTCGAATGATCTCGACGAGCCGATTGAACTGAAGCTGCTCCTGAGGGAGGTATTCCTGATCGAAGCCCCTCAATAGCGCTGGCTGTACTTTGGACATCAGACGGTCTTGATTTTGATTTCTTTGCCGGGGCGGCGTGCCGGGGCATCTGGTCCGTATTTGTGTTTCACGTAGTTTTCGACGATCGCCTGGAACTCCTCGGCGATGCGCCCGCCCTTGAGGGTCACGGTCTTCTTGCCATCGACGTACACCGGGGCCACCGGTACCTCGTTGGTCCCGGGCAGGCTGATGCCGATATCGGCGTGCTTCGATTCGCCCGGCCCGTTCACCACGCAGCCCATGACGGCGACGCGCATCTCCTCCACGCCGGGATACGACTCCCGCCAGAGCGGCATCTGGGTTCTCAGGTACGTCTGGATGCGATCGGCGAGCTCCTGGAACACCGTGCTTGTGGTGCGTCCGCACCCGGGGCAGGCGCTGACCATGGGCGCGAAGGCGCGCAGCCCCATGGTCTGCAGGATTTCCTGCGCCACCTGCACCTCGCGCGTGCGATCGCCGCCCGGCTCCGGCGTGAGCGAGATGCGGATCGTGTCGCCGATGCCCTCCTGCAGCAGCACCGACAGCGCGGCGGTGGAAGCGACGATGCCCTTCGACCCCATGCCCGCCTCGGTGAGTCCGAGGTGGAGCGCGTACTCGCAGCGCTCGGCGAGGCTGCGATACACCGCAATCAGGTCCTGCACCTGGCTCATCTTGCAGGAGATCACGATGCGCTCGGCCGGCAAGCCCCACGCCTCGGCCTGGCGCGCCGACTCGAGTGCCGAGCGGATCACCGCCTCGCGCATCACCGCGTCTGCATCCTGCGGCTCAGACCGGCTCGCGTTTTCGTCCATCATGCGCGCCAGCAGCTCGGGATCCAGGCTGCCCCAGTTGACGCCGATGCGCACCGGCTTGCCGTAGCGCAGCGCGCACTCGATCATGGTGGCGAACTGCTCGTCGCGCTTCGCTCCCTTGCCGACGTTGCCCGGATTGATGCGGTACTTGGCGAGCGCGCGGGCGCAATCGGGAAATTGCGCGAGCAGCTTGTGGCCGTTGTAGTGGAAATCGCCCACCAGCGGCACGCTGCAGCCCATCGCGTCGAGCCGCTCGCGGATCGGCGCCACCTGCGCCGCCGCCTCGGGCGTATTCACGGTAATGCGCACCAGCTCGGATCCCGCGCGCCACAAGGCGTCGGCCTGCCGCGCGGTCGCCGCGGCATCCGCGGTGTCGGTGTTGGTCATCGACTGCACGACGATCGGCGCGCCGCCGCCAACGCGGACCTCGCCCACCGCGACCTGGCGGGAAATCCTGCGCCGCAGCGCGCTCATGGCACCGTCAGTCGGGCGACCTCGACCCTGGTGTGAGGCTTGAGGTCGATCGGCCGGTCGTTGAACGTCACCTGCACATGCCAAGCATTGCCGATCACCAGCGTGAGCGGGGGCCTCGTCCTGAGCACGCGCTCTGTGCCCGCCGGCTGCAGCGAGGACACCAGCACGCGGCCGGCGCTGTCGCGCACCTCGAGCCAGGCTTCCTCTTCGCACCTCACGACGAGGTGGTGCGGTCCTGTCGCGACCGGCTTGGCCGGTGCCGCCGCTGGATGCTCCTGCGGGTCGAGCGAGGCCGGGGCCTGGGTCATCGCGAGCGGCGGCAACGCAGCGGGCGCTGCGACTGCCGGCTGCGCGGCGATCGGCGATAGGGGCGGCTCGGCTGGCGGCGCTGGACTGGCGGCGGCTTCCTGCGGCGGGGTACGCTCGTGGCGCCACTCGTACACCAAGCCGCCGACCAGGGCCAGAATGCCGAGCGACAGGCCGATGTAGACGAAGGTGGCGCGCCGGGCGCCGTCGGAGAACGGCACCGGCTGGCTGAAGCGCTCCGCGAGGCGGTTCGAGTCGGGGGCGTCCAGCCGGTCGGCCATGCGCTGGACCAGCGGCTCCGGATCGAGCTTCAGCAGGCGCGCATAGTTGCGCAGCATGCCGCGCGCGATCGTCGCTCCTGGAAGCAGGTCGAAGCGTTCCTGCTCGAGGGCCTCAAGCTGGCGCGGGGCGAACTTCAGCTGCTGCGCAACGTCGGTGATTTCCAGCCCGCACGCCTGCCGGGCGCGCAGCAGCTCTTCGCCGACTCCGGTGACGGACGATTCAGTCAAAGCTGCCCCGCTGCAGCGCCTGGTACTCGGGGGAGCCGGGGAAGCGCCGGCGCAGCTGGTTGGCATACGACTGCTCGGCAACGCGCTCGCCGAGCTTGCGCTCGATGCGCAGCGCGAGCCACAGCGACTCGGCGCTGGGCGCGACCAGCTTGTTGTGCTGCGACACGAGCTTGCGCGCCTCGTCTAGGCTGCCCTGGCGGTAGCGGATCTGGCCGAGGCTCAGCAGCGAGATCGGCTCTTCTGGATCCAGGCGCAGCGCGCGCTTGAAGAACTCCTCGGCGTCCTTGAGATTGTTGGTGCGCAGCGTGCAGACGCCGGCCGCCGAGTACGATTTCCACGGTGCCGCGTACAGCGGGTTGCGGATGGCCTGCAGGAAATAGGTGATCGCCTGGCCTTCGCGCCGCGTCTGGCACAGGAACACGCCGTAGTTGTGGTTGATGTCAGGGTCGTTCGGCGACAGGCGCAGCGCGCGCTCGAAGCTCGACTCGGCGAGCTGGTTCTCGCGCAAGTCCATGTACACCAGGCCGAACATGCTCTGCGTCGGCGCATAGCTCGGGTCGGCGGCGGCGGCGATGCGCAGCTCCTCGAGCGCGACCCCCATGTTGCCGCGGCTGTAATACTGGGCCGCGAGCTCGGTGTGGATCTTGGCGCGGTTGCGCGGCTCGCCGACCTCGCCGACGATGGTGCCGGTGTCGACGCTCGGCTCGCTCGTCTGGCCGGCGCAGCCGGCGAGCGCCAGGAACACAAGGTAAAGCAGCCGTTTCACGCGCGCACCTCTTTCAGAGGAATGCGCCGTGCGCTGCGCTGCGTGCGGTCGGCCACATCGCCGGCAAGCTGACCGCAGGCGGCCGCGATGCCATCGCCGCGGATCTTGCGCGTGGTCACCGTCAGGCCGGCGCGCTGCAGGATCTCGGCGAAGCGCCGGATCCGCTCCGGGCTCGAGCGGCGAAACCCGGAATGCGGGAAAGGATTGAACGGAATCAGGTTGAACTTGCAGCGCACCTGGCGCGCGACAGCTACCAGTTCGCGCGCTTGCGCGTCCGCGTCGTTCACGCCCTCGAGCATGACGTACTCGAGAGTGATGAAGTCGCGCGGCGCTTTCTGGAGGTAGCGGTTGCACGCCGCAAGCAGCTCGCGCAGCGGGTATTTGCGGTTCACGGGGACCAGCTGGTCGCGCAGCGCGTCGTTCGGCGCATGCAGCGAGAGCGCCAGGGCGACCGGGCATTCGTCGCGCAGCCGGTCCATGCCGGGAATCACTCCCGCGGTCGACACCGTGACGCGCCGGCGCGAAAGCCCGTACGCGTTGTCGTCGAGCATCAGCCGCAGCGCGGGAATCACGTTGTCCAGATTGAGAAGGGGTTCCCCCATTCCCATCATGACGACGTTCGTCACCGGCCTTTCGCCCTCGAGCAGCCGGTTGGCGAGCCACAGCTGGCCGACGATTTCCGCCGTGCCGAGGTTGCGGTTGAAGCCCTGCTTGCCGGTCGAGCAGAAAGCGCAGTCAAGCACGCAGCCCGCCTGGCTCGAGACGCAGAGCGTGCCGCGGCTCGGCTCGGGGATGAAAACCGCCTCTACCGCGTTGCTGCCGTCCACCTTGAGCAGCCACTTGCGCGTCCCGTCCTGCGCAGCGGTGTCGCCGACGATGCGAGGAGCTTCGATGCACGCGCAGAGGGCGAGCTTGTCGCGCAGCGGCCTGGCGAGGTCGCTCATGCGGGCGAAGTCGCTTTCGCCGCGCTGGTGGATCCAGTGCAGCAGCTGGCGAGCGCGGAACGGCTTTTCCTCCCGCGCCTCGAAGAAGCGGCCCAGGCCTGCGGCGTCGAGGTCGAGGAGATTCTGCTTCAACGTGAAAACACCTCGCAGGCGGGGAAGAAGTAGGCGATCTCGACGCGCGCGGTGTCGGGCGCGTCGGAGCCGTGGACGGCGTTGGCGTCGATCGACGCCGCGAAATCGGCGCGGATCGTTCCCTTGTCGGCTTTCCTCGGGTCGGTGGCGCCCATCAGCTCGCGGTTCTTCGCGATCGCGTTGTCGCCCTCGAGCACCTGCACGAGGACCGGTCCGGAGGTCATGAACTCCACCAGGTCGCGAAAGAAGGGCCGCTCACGATGAACAGCATAGAACCCTTCGGCCTCGGTGCGCGACAAGAGCATCATGCGCGCAGCGATGATCTTGAGGCCGGCGGCTTCGAACCTCGCCAGGATGCGGCCGATCGCGTTCTTCTTCACGGCGTCGGGCTTGATGATGGAAAGGGTCCGCTCGACCGCCATTCCCGCTGTCTCCACGCAGGTTTCGAAAAATCAACCCGAAATTTTATCACGGTCGACGCGTTCGATTTCGTAAAAACAACGGCTTAGCGCCATTCCGGGACTACTCCGATCGTATCGGCCGTCGCCTGATAGCGCGCATCGATGCCCAGTCCCGGCGCCCACACCAGATCGTCGCCGCAAAACAGCAGCGGCAGCCGGTCGCGCTGCCAGGGCGGCACGCCCGCTTCCTGGAACAGGTTCTTCAAAGTGCGGCGCGGCCGCCGCCGATCGGGCTGGAGCCGTTCGCCTCCCGCACGCAATCGCACTGCGACGCGGCACTGCCCGAGCTTGTGGAGGTCGATGCCTTCACCGCGTGCCCGCCTGAACAGGAGCTTGCCGCCGAGCGCGGGGATCGGAATGCGCGGCTCGCCTTTCCATTCCACCGGCGCGAACGGCGCGGCGGGGGCTGCCGGCGCGAGCGCGAGCCTGCCGCGGTAGACGCGCAGCCGCATGCCGTCGTGCTCGACCATGATGCGCGCGCCGCCGGAGGTGAGCTGCTTCAGCATCTCGACGAGCTTCGCCTCGCTTGGCGCGCGCAGCCCCTGCGCCGCGAGGAACTCGCGCAGCAGCGCTTGCGCGTCGAGCCCCACGCCGGCGAAGTGCCGCGCCGCCCGCGCCAGGCTTTCCCGCCAGCGCGGAAAGCGCGATTCGATCAACGGTCCGAGGCGCCGGCGCACGAAGTTGCGAGTCAGCGCCTCGTCGGCGTTGCTCTCGTCCTCCACCCATTCCAGGCCCTGCTCCCGGGCGTAGGCGAGGATCGCCACGCGCGGCACTTCGAGCAGCGGCCGCAGCAGCATCCTGCCGTCGAGGCGGCCGCGCGGCGGCATGCCGCTCGCGCCGCGTACGCCGGCGCCGCGCAGGAGGTTCATGAGCACCGTCTCGGCCTGGTCGTCGCGGTTGTGCGCGAGCGCGACGGCGTCACAAGGACTGTTTCTGAAAGCCCGGTAGCGGGCTTCGCGTGCCGCGGCCTCTAGACCTTTGCCGCCTTTCGCCACCTTCACGCGGCGCACCGCCAGCGGCACGCCCCAGCGCGTGCACAGGGCGCGGCAGAACCGCGCCCACGCGCCGGCATTCGGGCTCAGGCCATGGTGAACGTGGATGGCCGAGAGATTCAGCCCAGGATGTTGCTTCAATACATGAAGCAGCACGACGGAATCGACCCCGCCGGAGAGCCCGACGGCGAGGCGCTTGCCGCGCAGATCGATGGAACCGAGAAATCGCCCGACCTCGGCGACGAGCTCACCGCTCGGCCGCTTCCTTGAACTTGCCATAGGCCATTACGCGCTCGAGGCGTTGCTCGACCAGCTCTTTGGGCTTTTTCTCCTGCAGCTGCTTGAGCGCCTCGGCGAGCGCCTTGCGCAGCGCCTGCGCGGTGGCCTGGGGGTCGCGGTGCGCGCCGCCGAGCGGCTCGGGCACGATCTTGTCGATCAGCCCGAGCGTCTTCAGCCTGCCGGCGGTGATTCCCAGCACGTCGGCCGCCTCGGGCGCCTGGTCGGCGCTGCGCCACAGGATCGACGCGCAGCCCTCCGGCGAGATCACGGAATACGTCGCGTATTGCAGCATCAGCACCACGTCGCCCACCGCGATGGCGAGCGCGCCGCCCGAGCCGCCCTCGCCGATCACGCTGACGATGATCGGGGTGCGCAGCCGCGCCATCTCGAACAGATTGCGGCCGATGGCCTCCGACTGGCCGCGCTCCTCGGCGTCGATCCCCGGGTAGGCGCCTGGCGTATCGACGAAGGTGAACACCGGCAGCGAGAATTTCTCGGCCAGCTTCATCAGGCGCAGCGCCTTGCGGTAGCCCTCGGGCTTGGGCATGCCGAAGTTGCGCAGGATCTTCTCCTTGGTATCGCGGCCTTTCTGGTGGCCGATGACCACGCAGGGCGCGTTGCCGAAGCGCGCCAGGCCGCCGACGATCGAGGCGTCGTCGGCGAAGGCGCGGTCGCCGTGCAGCTCCTCGAAATGCGTGAACAGCATCTGCACATAGTCCAGCGTGTAAGGGCGCTGCGCATGGCGCGCGACCTGCGCCACCTGCCAGGGCGTCAGCTTGCCGTAGATGTCCTTGGTGAGCGTCTGGCTGCGCTTGGTGAGGCGCTGGATCTCCTCCGAGATGTCGACCGCGGAATCGTCCGCCACGTAGCGCAGCTCCTCGATGCGCTGCTCCAGCTCGGCGATCGGCTGCTCGAATTCGAGGAACGTGGTCTTCATCGGCGCGCGATTCTAGCCGATCGTCTGGCTGTCAGTATTCTACCGGCAACGGATCGAGCGAGCGCCACAGGTACCAGGTCGCCACCGAGCGCCAGGGTCGCCAGGCGTTGCCCAGCCTGGCCATGGTGGACAAGGAGACTTTTTTCTTGAAGTAGGCGCGCCGGATCGCCTTCTGCAGGCCAAGGTCGTCGAGCGGAAAGACGTCGGGGCGCAGCAGGCTGAAGATGAGGAACATCTCGGCGGTCCAGCGGCCGATGCCGCGCACCTGGGTCAGCTCGGCGATGACCGCCTCGTCATCCATGTCGGGCCAGCGCTGCACGCGGATCGCGCCATCGAGGAAGTGCTGCGCCAGATCGGCGATGTACTCGACCTTGCGCTCCGACAGGCCGCAGGCGCGCAGCTCGCTCCTTCTTCTCGCGAGGACGCTTTGCGGCGTGACTGCGCCGGCGCAAAGACAGACCTTGTCCCAGACGCTCTGCGCCGCTTTGACCGAGATCTGCTGGCCGACGATGGCGCGCGAGAGCGTGACAAAGGGCTCGCCGCGACGCGCCAGGAATACCTTCGGCCGCGAGCGGATGATGGCGGCCATGACGGGGTCCTTCCGCGCCAGCGCTCGCTTGGCGCGGTCCCAGTAATCAGGCTTCATTCAGCGGGAGGTTCAGCAGCAGGTTCTGCGGCTTCATGCGCACGAACTCGTGTTCGTCGGCGCACAGGCCGAGGTAGACGACACGGCCTGCGATGTCGGGCCGCATCGCTGCGGCATCGTCGAACTGGAGCGCGAAGAGCGCGAGCACGCGGCGCATGCGCCCGGCGTCGACTTCCCGGCCCGACCACAGCTCGTTGAGCACGTCGCTCGACTCGGCGTCGAGCCCGACGTGCCAGGCCCAACGGGGCTCGTCGATACGACGCACCGGTTTGATCAAGGCTTTGACATCGAGGAAATGCCGTACCCAGGCTTCCATGACGCGGCACAGCGCATCGAGCGCCGGGCGGCCGTAGGTGATGCTGATCACCGTGTCGTGGCGCGATTCGCGCTCCCAGTAGAGCGCCGCGTTGGCGCGGTCCAGAACGTCGAGCTCGACCGCGCCGAGCGCGCCCTGCGCCTCGACGATCAGGCGCCCCACGCTGCCGAAGCGCGTTCCCGCGGCGTGCCTCTCGACCGTCTCGCAATCGGCGAGCAGCAGGTGGCCGTCGCGCAGGGTCGCCTTCTGCTCGCGAAAAAACAGCTCGGCGGCGCGCAGCTGCAGCGGATCGTCGCAGCCGTCGAGGATGTTCCGCAGGATCACGTGCGCGAGCTGCCCGATGAACAGCGGCGGCACGTCGACCGCGCCCTTGAACAGATTCATGTAGCAGCCCTCGAGCGTGCCGGCCTCGAGCAGCTTATCGCGGAAGCGCAGAACGATGCGGTAATTGTCCCGCGCATCTGCGTCGCCTATCGAATTGAGGTCTTTTTCCGAAACCTCGGTTCTTGGATGTTGCATGAGAGCGGCATGCAGGCGGCGCTCCTCATCGCCCGATTCCTCGACCGGATGGATCTCCGGCCGCAGGTAATAGGCGCGCAGGAAATCGTCGGTGATCCGCAGGCGCCCCGCGACGTCGCGTTCCAGCAGGTGAAAGCCGCTATTGCGCCAGAAATCAGGCAGGAGCGAGAACCAACCGCGAATGCGACGCCAGGTGCTGCTTCAGGAACTCCATCTGGTCGGCGAGAATGCGGCGGTTGGTGAGGATCAGGTACTCGGCCTTGTTCGGAACGTAGGGCGCGTAGAGCAGCTCCAGGCCGGACTCCTGCGGCAGGCGGTTGCGCTTGTTCCCGTTGCAGTGCCGGCAGGCGGTGACGACGTTCATCCAGGTGTCGCGCCCGCCGCGCGACAGCGGCGTGATGTGATCTCGCGTCAGCCGGAAGTAGCTGAATTCGCCGCCGCAGTACGCGCACATGTGGCGGTCGCGCCTGAACAGCTCGCGGTTGTTCAGCGGCGGCACGTGGTGGAAGCCTTTCGCCGCCAGCGCCTTGCCCTTGATGGCGACGATGGAGTGGGCGGTGATGCTCGAGCGCTCGCCGGTCAGCCGGCTGATGCCGCCGTAATAAGTGAAGGTCTCGTCGCCCAGCGTCCACGCGACCAGGTTTTTCGCGTAGTAGAAGCACGCCTGCTGCCAGCTGATCCAGCGGTGCGGCACGCCGTGGCTGTCGAGCGAGAGGATGAGCGGCTTGTCCATGTGGCAGGAATTGTGCTTCGCAGATTCTGCCAAGCCTTCCCATGCTTTGCAATGCCTAAAAAAACAAGGGGCTGCGAATCGCAGCCCCCGCAGGCGTAAGAGAAGCTTACTTGTCGACGGCTTCCTTGAAGCCCTGCCCCGCGGCGAAGGCAGGGATGGTCTTGGCGGGAATCTTGATCTCCTTGCCGCTGGAGGGGCTGCGCCCGGCCCGCGCCTTTCTTTTTCGCGGCAGAAATGTGCCGAAGCCGACTACGGTGACGCGCTTGCCGCTCGCGACGTTGGCGACGATCGCTTCGAACACCGCGTTGAGCGCGTCGCCCGCCGCCGACTTGCTGAGATTGCTGGCCTTCGCCGCAACCTGGACCAGATCAGACTTGGTGACCACGTGTGGCATGTGCTCTCCCTTTTTCCGACCGCTCTGCGGCAAGCGAGCGAGCCGGAATCGTATCCAAATCGCGCGCCGAACACAACGCATCGCACACGCATTCACGACAAACATTTATGATTAGGAGTGCAAAGAGGAGGAGTTACATGATCATCTTGCGTAAGCTTGCGCTTACCGCGCTTGCCGGTTGCGCGCTCGCGGCGCCAGCGCACGCGCAGACCACGCTGACGATGTCGTCATGGGTGTCGCCGCAGCATCACCTGACCAGCGTGGTGCTGCAAGGCTTCGGCGACGAAGTCGAGAAGGCGAGCGGCGGGCGGCTGAAGTTCCAGATGCTGCCCAAGCACCCGTCAGCGCCGCCCGGGACTTTCGACGCCGTGAGGGACGGCCTGGTCGACGTTTCGTACGTGACCGCCAGCTACACGCCGGCGCGCCACGTCCTGCCCCTCGTGGCGGAGCTCCCCGGCGCCGGCGAAACCGCCGAAATCAACTCCGTCGCCTATAACCGCATCCATTGGAAGCTTCTTCACAAGGCGGGCGAGTACAAGGGCGTGCATCTGCTCGGCGTCTTCACCCACGGGCCCGGCCAGATGTTCAATACCAAGCGGCCGATCAAGACCTTGGCGGACCTGCAGGGCATGAAAATCCGCACCGGGGGCGGCATCGCTGAGGCGATGGCGCGCGCGCTCGGCGCCTCGGCTTTCGTCAAGCCCGCGCCCGAGTCCTACGAGTTGCTGAGCTCCGGCATCGCCGACGGCGTGTTTTTCCCGCAGGAGTCGATCATCTCCTTCAAGCTCGACAGCCTGGTGAAGTACGCGACGCTGTTCCCCGGTGGCTTCTACAGCTCCTCGTTCGGGTTCTTCATCAACGAAGACAAGTGGGGGAAGCTCGCCAAGGCCGACCAGGACCTGCTCAGCAAATTCGGCGGCGAACATCTCGCGCGGCGTGCCGGTAAATCCTGGGACCACGTCGACCGCGTCGGCAACGAGGGCATGAAGAGGGCGGGCGTGCAGATCGACCAGGCAAACCCGGCCCTGGTCAAGGAAATCCAGAGCAAGGCGCAGCCGGTGATCCAGGCCTGGATCAAGGACGCGAAGGAGAAGCGCAACATCGACGGCGCCATGGTGCTGAAGGAGTTCCGCGAGGAACTGAAGCGCGTTGCCGCCGGAAAATAAGCGCAAGCTGTGGGAGGAACGTCTCGACGCCGCGCTCGGCGTCGCGGCCTCGGCGATCCTGTTCGCGCTGATGCTGATCACGTTCGCCGACGTGGTGTCGCGCTACCTGTTCAACTGGCCGCTGCGCGGCGCGTTCGAGGCCACGGAGCTGATGCTGCTGGTCCTGATCTTCGCCGGCCTGCCGCTCGTGTCGCACGCCGACGAGCACGTCACCATGGACTTCATCGACCGCATGCTCACGCCGCGCGCGACCGCGGCGCTGGTGCGCGTGGTGCACGCCGTCTGCGCCGCAGTGATGTTCTTCCTGGCGTGGCAGGTCTGGATCAAGGCCACGCGCATCGCCGGCTACGGCGACACCACCGACGTGCTGCGCATTCCGGTCGGCCCGTTCGTGTATTTCATGGCGCTGATGATCGGGCTGACGGGAGCGGTGCACGTGTTGCGGGTCTTCGTGCCCGGTACCCTGCGCGCCTCCCAGGCAACCACCTGAGAGCCTCGTGGCCGAAGCGCTGAGCGGCTTGCTGGCCATGATGGTCCTCGCGTTCCTGCGCATCCCGATCGCGCTGTCGATGGGAATCGTCGGCATCGTCGGCTACGCCTACATGCGCGACTGGAACTGGGCGGTGGCCTTCGCCACCGCGCAGACCAAGATCTACGAGACCGGCCGCAATTACACGCTGTCGGTCATCCCGCTGTTCATCCTGATGGGCAACTTGGTCACCCGCGCCGGCATGTCGCAGGAGCTGTTCCGCACCGCGTATGCGTTCATCGGCCATCTGCGCGGCGGCCTGGCGATGGCGACCATCCTCGGCTGCGCCGGGTTCGGCGCGATCTGCGGCTCCTCGATCGCCACCGCGGCGACCTTCGCCAAGGTGGCGTACCCGTCGATGAAGAAGTTCGGCTATGCCGATTACCTGTCCACCGGCGCGATCGCGGCAGGCGGCACGCTCGGCATCCTGATCCCGCCCTCCACCATCATGGTGATCTACGGCATCATGACCGAGACCAACATCGGCAAGCTGTTCGCCGCCGGCATCCTGCCGGGAGTCCTGGCGACAGTCCTGTTGTGCCTCGCGGTGCGATACATCACCTGGCGCGATCCCAAGGCCGGACCGCCGGGCGAGCGGATGAGCTGGCGCGAGCGCCTTGCCACGCTCGAGGGGCTGTCGGCGTTCGCGGCCGCCGGCGTGGTGATCATCGGCGTTGCGAAGCTCGGCTGGCTCGACGCGGACGACGCGGCGGTGATCGGCGCATTCATCGTGTTCGGCCTGGCGCTGGTCTACAAGGGCGTGACCAGCGTGATCGCGCTGTTCACGCTGGTGATGGGCGGCATTTACGGCGGCGTATTCACGGCCATCGAAGGCGCCGCGATCGGCGCCTTCGGCGCCATGGTGTTCGCTATCGCGCGCCGCGCGCTGAACTGGAAGACGCTCTACGCGTCGCTGGTGGAAAGCGCGCGCACCACTTCGATGCTGTTCCTCATCCTGATCGGCGCTCTGATGTTCGCGGAGTTCGTCAACATCACGAGCATGCCGGGAGAGCTGCGCGACCTGGTAAAGCGTTTTGAGCTGCATCCGATCCTGGTGGTTGCCGCCATCATGGCGATCTACGTGATCCTGGGCACCGCGATGGAGGAGCTGTCGATGATCCTGCTCACCGTGCCGGTGTTCTTTCCGCTCGTGGTGCACCTCGGCCTCGACCCGGTATGGTTCGGCATCCTGATCGTGGTAGTGGTCGAGATCGGGCTCATCAGCCCGCCGGTGGGAATGAACCTGTTCGTGCTCAACACGCTGCTGCCGCAGGTGCCGACGCGCACCATCTTCCGCGGCGTGCTGCCGTTCATGGCCGCCGACTGCATTCGGCTCGCGATCCTGGTCGCCTTTCCCGTCATCTCGACCTACCTGCCGGGCATGATGAAATGAAGGCGCCAAACGCGGCCAGCGCGCGATCGATCCCGCGCGCGTCGACGTCGAGGTGGGCGACCAGGCGCAGCGGCGCGCCCGGCAGCACCAGGATCCCCTTGCTCCTCATGTAGCCGGCCAGTTCCCCCGCAATTTCCGGCGGCATGCGAACCATCACCATGTTGCTGTGGTGCTGGACTTCGAGCTTGAGCTCGCGCAGCCCGCGCGCGAGCCTGCCGGCGTTTTCATGATCGATGCGCAGCCGCTCGACGTTGTTCTCGAGCGCGTACAGGCCGGCGGCGGCGATGACGCCCGCCTGGCGCATCGCGCCGCCGAGGATTTTTCTCGCCCGCCTGGCTCGCTGAATGAAATCGGTGCTGCCCAGCAGGACCGTTCCGGCCGGTGCGCCCAGGCCCTTTGACAGGCAGGAGGACACCGAATCGAATCCGGCGCAGAGGTCGTTCACCTTCATGTCTTGCGCCACGGCGGCGTTGAAGATGCGCGCGCCGTCGAGGTGCGTTGAAAGGCCTTTTCTCTTCGCCAGGCCGACCGCCTGTTCGAGATAGGTCCTTGGCAGGACCCGTCCCGTGATGGTGTTCTCGAGAGCGAGCAGGCGCGTTCGCGCGAAATGCGGATCGTCCGGCTTGATCGCCGCCTCGACCTCGCCCAGCTCGAGCGTGCCGTCGGGGCGGTTGGCGATGGCCTGCGGCTGGATCGAGCCGAGCACCGCGAGGCCGCCGGCTTCATAGCGGTAGCTGTGCGACTCCGCGCCGAGGATCACTTCGTCTCCGCGCTGGCAGTGGCTCATCAGCGCGGCGAGGTTGGATTGCGTCCCGGACGGGAACAGCAGCGCCGCCTCGAAGCCGAAGATCTCGGCCGCGCGCTCCTGCAGCCGGTTCACCGTCGGATCGTCGCCGAACACGTCGTCGCCGAGCTCCGCCTCGAGCATCGCCTTGCGCATCGCGGCCGAGGGGCGCGTGACGGTATCGGAGCGCAGATCTACGACGTCGGACATCGGCGAAGCTTAAGCCTTCCTGGCTCCGCTGTGCGTGACCGCGCCCAGGTTGGCGGGGCCGACGAGCGCCGCATATTTCTCGAGGACGCCCGAGAGCGACTGTTTGGGCCTTTTCGCCCTTCTTTTCGACAGTTCCGCTTTCGGCAGCGCCACGCTCAAGCTGCCTGCAGAGGCATCGATGCGGATGCGGTCTCCGTTCTTCACCAGCGCGAGCGGTCCGCCCGCCGCGGCTTCCGGCGAGACGTGGCCGATCATCATGCCGCGCGTCGCGCCGGAGAAGCGGCCATCGGTGAGGAGCGCGACCCTCTCGCCCATGCCCTGTCCGTAGATGAGGGCGGTGACGCCGAGCATCTCGCGCATCCCCGGTCCGCCTTTCGGCCCTTCGTAGCGGATCACCAGTACTTCGCCCGCCTTGTAAGCGCGCCTCTTCACCACCTCGGCGCAGGCTTCCTCAGAATCGAAAACCCGCGCCGGGCCCTCGAACAGCAGCGACTTCAGCCCGGCTACCTTGATGAGCGCGCCACCGGGCGCGAGGTTGCCTTTGAGAACCACGATGCCTCCGGTCTTCATGATAGGTTCATGTTTGATGATTTCTCCGTCTGGGTCGCGGCAGTTCATCAACTCATCTTCGAGCGTCTTGCCCGAGAGCGTCAGGCAATCGCCGTGCAGCGCGCCGCGCTCAAGCAGCGCTTTCAGCACGGCATAAACGCCGCCCGCGGCGTGCAGGTCCTTCGCGAGGAAACGCCCGCCCGGCTTCATGTCGGCGATCAGCGGCGTGCGCTTCGCCACGCGCGCGAAATCATCGAGCGAGAAGCGGATCCCGGCCTCGTGAGCGATCGCCGGAATGTGCAGCCCGGCGTTGGTCGAGCCGCCGGTCGCGGCGACCGCGGCGCAGGCGTTCTCCAGGCTCTTCTTTGTCACCAGCTCTCTCGGCAGCGGACCGTCTTTCAAAAGATTCATCACGACCTGGCCGGCTTTGCGCGCAAGATCGCCTCGTTCCGGAGAAACGGCTGGCAAGGTCGCCGAGCCGGCAAGCCCGAGGCCGAGCGTCTCCGCCACCATCGCCATCGTGTTGGCGGTGAACTGTCCCGGGCACGAGCCCAGCGTCGGCAGGCAGGCATGCTCAAGCGCCCTCAAGTCATCCTCCTGCATGTCTCCGGCGAGCACCGCCCCGACCGCCTCATAGGTATCGAGCACGGTGACATCGCGTCCCTGCCATTTCCCGGGCAGCGCGGCGCCGCCGTAGACGAACACCGAAGGCAGATTGAGTCGCACCATCGCCATCATCATGCCGGGCAGCGTCTTGTCGCAGCCGGCGAAGGTGACGAGCGCGTCATAGGCATGGCCGCGCGCCACCGCCTCGACGCCGTCGGCGATGATTTCGCGCGACACCAGCGAGTAGCGCATGCCGCCGTGGTTCATCGACATCGAGTCGGCCACCGAGATCGAGGCGAAATCGAACGGCACGCCGCCCGCGCCGCGGATGGCGGCGCAGGCCTGGCGCGCGAACTCCCCGAGCAGCGCATTGCACGGCGTCACGCGCCCGTCGGTCGAGGCGACGCCGATGAACGGCTTGCCCAGATCGGCATCCGACAGGCCGAGCGCGCGCAGGAACGCACGATGGGGGGCGCGATCCAGTCCCTCAACGGTGATGCGCGAGGGCAGTTTTGGTATTCTCATGTTCCGCAGTCATTCTAAGCGGCCAAGGAGGAAAGATGCTTCGCGCTGTGCTGGCGCTGCTGCTGCTGTCCGTCAGCGCGGCCGCGTCGCCGCAGGCCTATCCGGCGCGCGCCGTGAAGATCGTCGTGCCCTACGGCGTAGGCGGGCCGGCCGATATCTACGGCCGCTTCATCGGCGCCAAGCTGCAGGACGCGCTCGGCCAGCCTTTCGTCGTCGAGGATCGGCCAGGCGGCGGCTCGATCGTCGGCACCGACGTGGTGGCCAAGTCGCCGCCCGACGGCTACACGCTGCTCATGATGTCGAACACGCACACGGTGAACGAGACGCTGATTCCGAAAAAGCCCTTCGACCTGATGCGCGACTTCGCGCCGATCACGCCGGTGAACTACTCCGATCTCATCATGGTGATCCACCCTTCCGTGCCGGCAAAGGACCTGAAGGAGTTCATCGCGCTCGCCAGATCGAAGCCCGGCGCGCTGAACTACGCCTCGTCTGGCCCCGGCACGCCGTACCACATGGCGGGCGAGCTCTTCAAGGCGATGGCCGGCGTCGACATCGTGCACGTACCCCACAAGGGAAGCGACCAGGCGCGCACCGCGATCTTGGGCGGGCAAGTCCAGATGATGTTCGACGCGATCACCACCATGGCGGGTAACGCCCGCGCCGGAAAGGTGCACGCCCTCGGCACCACCGGTAACAGGCGCTCCCCGGTCATGCCGGAGACCCCGACCATCGCCGAAGCCGGAGTGCCTGGCTACGAGGCGACCATCTGGCTCGGCCTGATGGCGCCGGCGGGAACGCCGCGGCCGATCCTGGAGAGGATGAATCTCGAGGTCAACAGGATCGTGAACGCGCCCGATGTGAAGGAGGCCTGGTCCAAGCAGGGCGCGGTTCCCATGAGCATGAGCGTCGAGCAGTTCGACCGGTTCCTGCGCGAGGACATCGTCAAGTGGGCGAACGTGGTGAAGCTCTCCGGCGCCAAGGTGGATTGATGCGTTTCGCTTTTGCAGTCATCGCGAGTCTTTTGTCGGGTGCAGCGGCGGCGCAGGCCTGTCCAGAAAAGAACCTGCTTTACTGGCAGGCCTTCCCGGCGGGGGGCGAGTCCGATCTCTCGGCGCGCCACCAGCAGCTGGTGCTTAAGAAGAAATGCCCGGCGATCGAGACCATCATCCAGTACAAGCCGGGGGCCGGCGGCGGCCTGTTGTGGATGCAGCTGAACCAGCTGCCCGGCGATGGGCTGAACATCGCCGGCATCAACCTGCCGCATATCGTGCTGCAGCCGATGGAGGGCACGGTGCAGTACAGGACCGACGACATCACGCCGGTGTACTGGTTTCACTACACGCCCGACGCGCTGGTCGTCGCCGAGTCGAGCCCGCTGCGCAGTTTCCAGGATTTCGTGAGGGCGGCGAAGGAGCAGCCCGAGCGCATCACGCTCGGCGGCTCGGGCCTCAACTCGGCGAACCACGCCGCACACGAGCGGCTCGACGCCACCTTCGGCATCAGGACGACCTACGTGCCCTTCAAGGGCACCGGCGACATGACGACCGCGGTGATCGGCGGCCACGTCGCCGGCGCCATGTCGTACACCGCCTTCGCTGTCAACAACAAAGGCAAGGTGCGGGCGCTGGTCGTGGCGATGGAGCAGCGCCACCCCCTGCTGCCCGAGGTCCCGACCTTCCGCGAGCTCGGCATCGACTGGGTGGACGGCGCCTTCCGGGGCATCGGCATGCCGAAATCGACGCCGGCCGAGGCGCGCCGGCGCATGTCGGAGCTGTGGGCGGCCCTCAACGCCGACCCGGAGATGAAGGAACTGGCGGCGAAAAGCGGCTTCGAGCTGGTCGATGTCGGCGTCGACAGGATGGAGAGCTTCATGAACGAGCGCGTGCGCGCCTACACCGAGGCGGGCAAACGCATGGGGTTGGGCAAGTAAGCAACCTCCTGTTCGCCCTTTTCCTCATCCTCGCCCTAGGAGGACTCGTCGGCATTTTTCTCTACGGCTGGAAGCGCCGCAAGGAGAAGCCGCCCAGGGTGGCGCCCCTTCCCAAGGACGACGACTGGGATCGATAATCGAACCGGGGAGGTTCGGTTATGTCAGCGTCCGACATCAGGAGTGAAAGCCGCCGCCGGTTCCTGAAGTTCCTGTCCGGTAGCCCGCTGCTGGCCTATCCCGGCCTCGGCACAATCGCCGCTGACGGCCCCACTGCGCCGCCGCGGCTTTCCGATCCGATCCTCTGGGCGCCGTTGCGAACCGAGGACCTCATCAAGTCGCCGGCCGAGGCGATCAACGTGTTCGATTTCGAGCCGGTGGCGCGCAAGACCGTGCCCCCGGCGCATTTCGGCTACATGGCCTCGGGCGTCGACGACGAGGTCACGCTGCGTGCCAATCGCGAGGGCTTCCTGAAGTTCCAGTTGCGCCCGCGGCGCCTCAACGACGTCTCCAAGGTCGACATGAGCTGCGAGCTCTTCGGCAGCCGGTGGAGCACGCCGATCGTCATTGCGCCGGCGGGAGGCAACAAGTTCTTCCATCCCGAGGGCGAGCTCGCCGTCGCGCGCGCGGCGAAAGCCGGCAACCATCTGCAGATTCTTTCGACTTCGGCCTCCACGTCGGTCGAGGACGCCACCAAGGCGCGCGGCGTGCCGATCTGGTTTCAGCTCTACGCCTCGCCCAGCTGGGACGTCGCCCGCGCGCTGATCAAGCGCGCCGAGGCCGCCGGCTGCCCGGTGCTGGTCGTGACCGTCGACCGCGTGGCGGGCCGCAACCAGGAAACTCTGTTCAGGCTGCGCCGCGAGGACACCAGGAACTGCCAGGACTGCCACCAGCCCGGAATCGTGGCGCGGGCGCGGCGCAGGCCCAACTACGACGGCATCGACCTCTCGCGCATGACCAGCATGGAATCGGCGAACATGACCTGGGATTTCTTCAAGCGGGTGCGCGACATCACGCGCATGAAGATCCTCGTCAAGGGCGTCCTGGCGCACGAGGACGCGACGCTGTGCGTGGAAAACGGCCTCGACGGCCTGATCGTCTCCAACCACGGCGCGCGCGGCGAGGACAGCGGCCGCTCCACCATCGACGCCCTGCCCGAGATCGTCGAAGCCGTGCGCGGCCGCATCCCGGTGCTGGTCGACAGCGGATTCCGGCGCGGCACCGACATCGTCAAGGGCCTGGCCCTCGGCGCGAGCGCGGTGTGCGTCGGCCGGCCCTACCTCTGGGGCCTCGGCGCCTTCGGCCAGCCCGGCGTCGAGCGCGTGCTCGAGCTCCTGCGCACCGAGCTGCAGGCGGCGATGCAGCAATGCGGCGTGCGCTCGCTCAGGGAGCTCACGCCGGCGTTCGTGCGCCGGACGACCTGAGCTAGACTGAAGGCTCTTCTCAGGAGGTCGCAATGCGCCCTGCCATCGTTTTGCTTCTGGTAGTCGCCGCCGCGTCCTGCGCCACGGAGCGCCGGGATTCGTCGTATGGAATGAGCGCGACGTACTCCGCCGCGAGCCAGCCGGCGCCGCTGGATCCGGCGCGCACAGTCGCCGGGCAGGACTGCACCAAGCCGGTCGTGCCAGATCGCGGGAATCTTCGCTGCAGGTGAGGAGGAGTAAAACCATGAACCGTAATCGGGCGTCGCGCGCTGCGTGGCTCGCGCTGATCCTTTCATTCGCGGCGCTCGCTGCGCCGCAGCCGCCGCTTCCGGTGGCCAAGCCGGAGACGGTGGGCATGTCGTCGCAGCGGCTTGCAAAAATCGGCGCGGCCCTGAAGAAAGAGGTCGCCGACGGCAGCTTCCGCGGCGCGGTGGTGATGGTGGCGAGGAAGGGCAAGCTCGTCTACCACGACGCGGTAGGCATGCAGAGCGCGTCGGTGCCGATGAGCGAAGACAGCATCTTCCGCATCTACTCGATGACCAAGCCGCTCGCCTCGGTTGCGGCGATGATGCTCGTCGAGGACGGCCGCATCCAGCTCACCGACCCGGTCGGCAAATTCCTCCCCGGTTTCGACAAAATGCGCGTCAGCGTTCCCGTCAAGTCGACCGACACGCCGGCCTACGACATCGTTGCGGCGGAGCGGGCGATGACCGTGCAGGACTTGCTGCGTCATACTTCCGGCCTGGCCTACGGCGAGATCACTCAGAACACGCCGGTGAAGGAAGGCCTGGAACGCGCCGGCGTCTACCGCAAAGACATGGACTACGAAGCGCGCGGCGTGACGCCGGCCGAGGAGATCGAGCGCATGGCGGGCGTGCCGCTCGCCTTCCAGCCGGGCACTACCTGGCACTACAGCCTGTCGGTCGACATCCTCGGCCGCGTCGTCGAGACGGCATCGGGCAAGCGCCTGTCCGAGTTCCTCGAAGAGCGCCTGTTCAGGCCGCTCGGCATGAAGGACTCGGCCTTCTCGCTGCCGGCGGAGAAGCTCGCGCGCCTCGCCGAGCCGCTCGACAAGGACCGCTTCTCCGGGCAGCCCAACAAGTTGATCGACGTGTCCGCCGTGCCGAAGAACGACTCGGGCGGCGCGGGCGCCGTGTCTACCGCGGCGGATTACCTGCGCTTCTGCCAGATGATGATGAATGGCGGCGTGCTCGACGGCAGGCGCGTGTTGAGCCGTACTACGGTTCGCCTGATGACCTCGGATCACCTCGGCAACTTCATCAACCAGCCGGTGCAGCCGGGCGAGCTGCTGCTCGGCACGAAGGGCTATACCTTCGGCCTCGGCTTTGCCGTGCGCCAGGCCGACGGCGTCGGCGGCGTGCCGGGCGCAGCCGGCGAATTCATGTGGGCCGGCTATGCGGGAACGTACTTCTGGGTCGATCCCAGGGAGCAGGTCACCGCGGTGCTGATGACGCAGGCGCCCAGCCCGAACCGCGCCTACTTCCGCAGAATGCTCAAGCAGCTCGTGTATCAGTCGATCGTCGACTGATACCCTTTGCTTGTACCCGCTTACCGCGCGAGCGGATCCGGGCGCAGCTGCAGCTTGTAGACCTTGGGCCTGTTGTCGGTCCCGCCTTCGTTGTGGAAGTTGGTGCGCGTGCCTGAGGTGGTCCACATCGCGCGGCCCTTCCAGCCGGCCTGCGCGTCGTCGATGCGCCCGTCGACGTTCTTGGTGAAGAAGCCGAGCGGGTACGGAACGCGGAAGTCGATGATCTTGCCGTCGACCACCGCCATCAGCGACTCGCTGCCGTTGGTCTGCGCGATCGGCACGTTGGCGCCCAGCCCGAATGTGTTGTAGCGATCGACCCAGATGTAATAGGCGTGGTTGGCGCTGCCGGAGGGGTCGAGGCCTTTGAACTGCGGCCCGGTCATGCGGTAGAGCGTCCAGCCCTCGGGGCAGAGCTTGCCGCTCGCCGCCTCGGGGCCGTTGAGCGGCCCCTTGCACTTGCGCCGGTCGAAGCTTGCGATGTGCCCGCTCGCGAGCGGCGTCCACACCACGCCGTCGGTGCCCATGTCGATGCCGCGCGGGCTGTAGGCGCCTTCCGGCGGAACATAGACCTCGGTCAGCGCCGTTTCGGCGGGATTGGGTCCGGGCACGATGCGCATCAGGTAGCCCGGCTGGTGCATGCGCGCGAAGCCGATGCCCATCGACTGGCCCCAGACCGAATCGTCCACCGTGCTCGGCGTCACGCCGTAGAAAGCGGCTCGCAGGCGCGTATCGCTGTCGTCGCGAACCCCGTTGCCGTTGCTGTCGACCACGATCGGCGTCCAGCCCTGCGAGGCAGCCTCGTCGCCCGTCTCGAAGTACTTCTTCGTGTTCAGCCAGCCGACGACCCCGCTGCCCGGTCCGCCAGCGCTTGTCCAGAGCGTGTAGTTCGGATCCCTCGAAGCGAAATACAGGTGATGCGTCGGGAAGCAGGTGCTGATGAGCGTCCACTTGTTAGTCTTCGGGTCATACATCGAGAGCTGGCGCGGCGACTCCTTCAGCGGCGCGACCTTCGATGACGGAAGCGAGCCGTCGCTGCAGTACGCGGGTTGCGCCGCCGCCGGCCGGATGCGCGACGTGAACCACACGCGGCCCTCGCGATCCATCATTGGATTGTGGATGCTGGTGTGGCTGTCCCACGGCGGCTCGTTGCCCCAGTACGCGGACACGCCCTTCGGCAACGAAGCCGAAGACGGAGTTTCCGGATCGCGGTACGGATGCCGGATCTGCGTCGCGATGTGCTTCACCGGATCGAGCACCGGAACCATGTCGGTGCTCTCCTCGGTCGCGCCGTAGATCTTGCCGTTGGCGTTGACCGTCGGATGGTCCTTGTCGGTCGCGATCGAGTCGTGCAGATAGGCCTTGTTCGTCGACCAGTCCCACATCGTGATGACCACGTTACGCTCGATGCCCTGCGGCCGCTCCGGCTTCTCGAGCGGCAGCTCGCCGCCGGCGATGCGGTCGGTCCAGTCGGCAAAGCGCTTCAACGCCGCTTCGAGGCCCATGTATCCCAACCCGGTCGCCATGTTCGTCATGGCCTGCCCCGCCTGCGTGCGCCGCGCCCAGGCCTGGAACGAGTTGCCTGATTCCTGGAACAGCTTCGGCACGGTGCGAATGCCCTTGCTGCCGAGCGCGTGGCATGACTGGCAGGCGTTCTTGACCGTGTCCACCCATTGTTCCTGCGTCTTCATGTTTTCGCTGATGCCGTTTCCCTTGTCGCCGGTGCCGGGGAACTCGCTCTTGTCCGGAATCTTGAGCAGCGAATACCAGTACATGCCCGGGTAGTACTCCGCCGCTGCTTTCGCGCTCGGCGCTGCCACCGCCTTCAGGTTCAGGGGCTTGCCGGGAGCACTCTTTACTTTCTTCGAATCGACCAGGCCGTAACCCCGCACCCAAACGCTGTAATTGGCCTGCGGCAGCTCGGGGATCAGATAGCGGCCGCGGTCGTCGGTGACGACCACCTTGGCGAACTTGGTGGGAAGGTCGGTTGTTTCCGCGATCACCCAGACGCCAGCTTCCGGTCCCTTGGGGCCGGTGACGACACCGCGAATCTCGGCTGCTGACGCGCCAATGGCGAACAGCATGACGCTCAACCCAAACATTCCTCTGCTCTTCATGACCTCTCCTCTGGAATCGCGGGTGCGACAACGTTAGCGCGCGAAGCCCCGCAAAGCAACGATAGAATCACTCGGGAAAGAAATCCACCGATGAAGATCACCAAGCTCCAGGCTTACATCCTGCGAGCACCCGATACCGGGCGGCCGCACTGGGTGAGTCATTTCACCGTCCCCAGGGCGAGCGAGATCCTGGTGCGGGTGCAGACCGACGCAGGCGTCGAGGGCATCGGCCTGGCGACCAGCTATACGCCCATCGAGGCGGCGGTCCACGCCTTTCGCAGCGGCATCGGCGAGCTGATCGTCGGCGACGATCCGCTCGCTCCGGAGCAGCTTTACCAGAAGCTCTTCGCTCTGACGTGGCAGCGCCGGTCTCACGAGAAGGGCTGGTCGCGCGAAGCCGTGGTCCGGATCTCGGCCGCAGTGGACATTGCCGCCTGGGACATCCTCGGCAAGGTGGCCGGGCTGCCGCTCTACCGCCTGTTCGGCGGCTACCGCAGCGAGGTGCCTTGCTACGTCACCTGCGCGTACTACCGCGACGGCAAGACGCCCTCCGAGCTGCGCGACGAGATCCAGATGCTGAAGGCGCAGGGACACCAGGGCTTCAAGGCCAAGGCCGGCGGCCTGCCGCTCGGCGAGGACCTGGAGCGCCTGGCGCTGGTGCGTGAAATCATCGGCGACGACAAGGACCTGATGGTCGACGTGAACCGCGGCTGGGACCTCGCCACCGCCATCGACGGCGCCCGCCTGCTCGAGCCGCTGCGGCCGCGCTGGCTGGAAGAGCCGGTGCGCTGGGCCGACGACCGCCGGGAACTGAAGCTGCTGGCGCAGAAGACGCGCATCCCGCTGTCGGCCGGCGAAAGCGAGCTGACCAGCTACGGCTGCCGCGCGCTGCTCGAGGAGGAGGCGATCCAGATCCTGCAGTTCGACTGCACCATGATGGGCGGCTTCACCGAGGGCCGCAAGCTCGCCGCGCTATGCGAGATGAACCACGTCCAGATCGCCCCGCACCACGACTGCTTCATCCACGCCCATCTCGTCGCCGCGAGCCCCGCCGGCTGCATCGTCGAGTCGTTCACCGACCCGGAGCGCGATCCGCTGCAGGCCGAGCTGTTCGAGGACCCGCCGGCGATTGCCCGCGGCAGGCTCAAGCTGAAGGAGCAGGCCGGTCTGGGCCTTGCGCTCTCGGAAGCCGCGCTGAAGAAATTCGGCGAGCGCATTCTCTGAGTTGAAGAATAAATCCTCAGCGGTACAGCAGCACCGCCTCGCGCTCTTCGAGCCAGGCCTGCTCGTCGCGGCCGGCGAGCGCTTCGAGGTCCGCGGGCGCCGCGGCGCGATCGTCGACCCACTCGCGCAGCAGCTCGCTGCCGTTGATGAGATCGATGGCCAGGCGGCCGTGCTCGTATTCGTACGCGAAGTCGCGCCACAGCTCATGGTCGGGCCGCAGGGCGCGCAGGGCCTTGAAGGCGAGAGCGAGCAGGCGCCACGGCCGGAACGCGGCATGATCGTAGGCCGCGTCGTCGACGTGGATCTGCAGCCCGGCGCAAAGCTTGCCGGCATGCTTGTGGAACGTCGGCTCGAACCAGCACTCGCGCAGCCGGCAGCCCTGCATCCAGCGGGGCGCCAGCGATGTCATTTTTTCCAGGAGAAGTTTCGGCTCGACCTCCGGCGCGCCGAAAAGCTCCAGCGGCCGCGTCGTTCCTCTCCCCTCGGACAGGGTGGTGCCTTCCAGCATCACGGTCCCCGCGTAGCAGCGCGCCATCCAGGGATTGGACGCATTGGGGCTCGGGTTTACCCACGCGCGCTCGCCGAGCGGCCAGCCGTGGCCCGGCGCCGAGGCCGGTTCCCATCCCTGCATTTCGATGATGCTGCAATCGACATCGAGACCAAGGCTGCGCACGAACCACTTCGCCGCCTCGCCCAGCGTGAGCCCGTGGCGCATCGGCAGCGCTCCTGCACCCACGAAGCTCTCCCAGCCCGCGCGCAGCCGCAGTCCCTCGACCGGGCGGCCCGCCGGGTTGGGCCGGTCCAGCACGCAGACCGTCTTGCCCCGCTCGGCGGCCGCTTCGAGAACGTAGCGCAGCGTCGTGAGGAAGGTGTAGACGCGGCAGCCCAGATCCTGCAGGTCGACCAGCAGCACGTCGAAGCTGTCCATCATCGCCGCGGCCGGGCGTCGGACTTTCCCGTACAGGCTGAACACCGGGATGTGGTGCACCGGGTCGGTGAAGTCGGGCGATTCGATCATGTTGTCCTGCTTGTCCCCGCGCAGCCCGTGCTGCGGGCCGAACGCAGCAACCAGCTCGAGGTCCTCGAGCGCCGCGAGCGCATCCAGCGAGTGCACCAGATCGCGCGTCACCGACGCCGGGTGCGCGAGCAGCGCCACGCGGCGGCCCGCCAGCGGTTTTCGCAGCGCGCGGTCTTCCAGCAGGCGGTCAATTCCGAACAGCATCGAGTTCCGCGGCGAACGCATCGGGGTGGTGGAAATCGGGCTTGCCGGGCGGGTGCTTGAGCGCCCAATAGGACAGAGCGCCGTGTTCGTCTTCCACTACCGCCGCAAGCGCCAGCGACAGTGCCGCCCGGTCGACCCGTATGAAGGCGTCGAGCTCCAGTTTTTCCCCGCTGCTGCGCACGCTAATGCGGGGATCGAGCTTCTCATCCACGAGCGGCACGCCCTCGCGATAGCGCGCGAACGCGTACGCGGCCCACTCGCCCGAAGGAGCGAGATTGAATTCCTGGTAGCCGGGCAGGCCCTTGCGGGCGATGAAGATCTCGCAGCAGGTATGCTGCCAGAGCCGGGCGGCGATGCGCGGCGGCCGCGGCGGGGAAATGCGCAGGCGGGCGAGCTGTCCCTCGAGCGAATAGGTCACCGCGATTCCTTCCCGTGTTCTGTGCACGCGCGCTGCGATGCTGCGCACCGCCTCGCTGGCGCTCCCAGGATGGCACAGGAGCCTGAAGCTGCGGCTCGACCGGCTCAGCCCCAGAGGAGCCAGTAGGAAATTGCGAAGGCCGGCGGCACGAGGATGCAAAAACGCACCAGCGATGCGAGCCGCCGCCGCTCGATATCGTCGAACACCGGAGGCACGTGCCGCTTCTTCGCGCGCTCGCGCGCCAGCTTCCGCAAGTTCATGTATTCCACCGCGATCAGAAACAGCGCCACCCCCAAGCCGGTCAGCGCGCCTTCTAGCACGACATTCATTATCGGGAGGCCGCCACCGATTCACTTTAGCGTAATGTGAATCGGCTGTCACACCTTGACGGTAGGAGGGCGCCGTCTGAAAATTGTCGCGCCCGCGGGGAGGTGGACATGAGCAAGCGACGGGAGTTCATGCGCGGCGCGGCAATCGGCGCGCTCGCGTTCACGATCGGCGGCGTCGACGTGCTGCTGACTCCGCGCGCAGCCCGCGCCCAGGGCGCAACGCTCCGCCTGCTCAAGCCCGACGAGGTCGAAACCCTCGAGGCACTGGGCGAGACTCTGGTTCCCGGCGCGCGCGCAGCGGGCATCGCCCAATTCATCGATTCGCAGATCTCCGTTCCTCCGGAAGAAGCGCTGCTGGAGGCGCGCATCCTCAACGTGCGCCCGCCTTTTGCCGATTTCTACCGGGCTGCCCTGGGCGCCGTCGAGCGCTCGAGTCTGGCGCAGGGCGGGCGCCGGTTCGCGCGGCTTGCAGGCAACGAGCAGCGCGACTTCGTCAACCTGATGCGCCAGAACAGGATCGAAGGCTGGCAGGGTCCGGCCGGCGCATTCGTGTACTTCGTGCTGCGGAGCGACGCCGTCGACGTAGTGTATGGCACGCTCGATGGCTACGCGGCGCTCGGCATTCCCTACATGCCGCACATCGCGCCCCTGAAGAGGTGGTGACATGGCCATGCACGAGAAAGTAGACGTCGCCATCGTCGGCGCGGGCGCCTCGGGCTCGGTGTTCGCTGCGGTGCTGGCAAAGGCCGGCAAGAAGGTGGTGGTCCTGGAGACGGGGCCGGATTGGCAGCTCTCCGATCTCATCAGCTCGGACTTCTGGGGGCGACGGATCAAGGCGGCAGGCGCACCGTTTCTGCTCGCAGGGAAGAATCCTTTCGGCTACGGCTACCAGTCGGGCTGGGGCGTCGGCGGCGCCGCGCTTCACTACTTCGCGAACCTGCCGCGCCTCCTTCCGAACGACTTCAAGATCCGCAGCGAGCATAACCGCGCGCTCGACTGGCCGATCTCCTACCAGGACGTCGCGCCCTATTACGACAAGGTCGCGCGCGACATCGGCGTCTCCGGCAACGCCAAGGCCGAGGAGATCTGGCGGCCGGCGGGCGAGCCCTATCCGATGCCGCCGATGAAGACCTTTCGCAATGGCGAGGTCTGGCTGAAGGGCTTCGAAGCGCTCGGCATCCGCATGGTGCCGGCGGCGGTCGGGATGAACTCGACCGACTACAAGGGCCGGCCGGCCTGCATCTACGACGGCTGGTGCCATATCGGCTGTCCGACCGGCGCGCTCAGCAATCCGCTGGTCACCTACCTCGCCGAGGCGCGCAAGGCGGGCGCCGAAGTCCGGGCGCGCTCGACCGTCACGCGCGTGCTGACCAACCCCCAGGGCACTCGCGTTCGCGGCCTCGAGTACTACGACGCGAAGAAGGAGCGCCAGGTGCAGGAGGCGAGCGTGGTCGTGCTGGCGGCCTGGTCGGCGCAGAACCCGCGCCTCCTGCTCAACTCGGCGACCGACCGGCACCCGAGGGGGCTCGCCAACGCGAGCGGCCTGGTCGGAAAATACATGATGTGCCACTACAGCTCGGGAACCTGGGCACTGTTCGACGAGGATGTGCAGAACCACCTGGGCACCACCGGCGCGCAATTCATGTCCTACGACCGCTACGGCAAGACGGCCCACCCGGGGGTCTTCGGCAGCTCGTTCATCGTCGCGGGCAGCGCGCTCAAGACGAGCGACCTCGGCGGGTTCGCCAACGCTCGGCTGGACCTCTTCGGTGCCGAATTGCACGCGTTCATGAAGCGCGCCGCGCGCGGGCTCACCCGCATCGGCGCGTTCGGCGAGGAATTGCCGAACCTCGACAACCGCATCGAGCTCGCCGCCGACAAGGACGAATTCGGCATGCCGTTCGGCAGGCTCCACCACAGCTTCGACCAGGATGCGGTCGGGCTGTGGAACGCCAACTTCGAGGAAGGCCTTCGCGTCGCCAAGGCCACCGGCGCCAGGGAAGCGTGGTCGGCGCGCGGCAACATGCCGACCATCCACCTCATGGGTGGCACCATCATGGGCACCGACGCCGGCAACTCGGTGGTCAACAGCTACGGGCAGAGCCACGAGCTGCCGAACCTCTATCTTGCCGGGCCGGGCATCTTCCCCACGGCCGGAGCGTCGAATCCGACCAACACGATCTTTGCCCTGTCGCTGCGCGGCGCCGAGCAGCTCGCGGCGAAGTGGGGGGCGGTCGAGCTCTGAGGTCCGCGCGCGCGTCTGCATTTTCGCTGCTCGCGCTGGCAAACCTGCTTTGGGCGGGGAACTGGATCATTGGACGCGCGCTGCGCGACGCGTTCGAGCCGGTGGCGCTCAATTTCTGGCGCTGGCTGATCGCGGCGCTGGTGCTTGCGCCTTTTGCCTTGCCCGAGCTTGCACGAGCGCGCGTGACGCTGCGGCGCCACGCCGGCCTGCTGGCGCTGCTCGCGCTCGCCGGCGTGGCCATATTCCAGACCCTGGTCTATCTCGGACTCAAGACCACCACCGCGATCAACGCCGTGCTGCTCAACTCTTCCGCCCCGCTGTTCATGCTGCTGTGCTCCTGGATGCTCGAGCGCGAGACGCCGACGCGCCGGCAGCTCGCCGGCATGCTGGTCTCGTCTGTCGGCATCCTCCTGATCGTCTCGCACGGCGCGCCCGGCAAGCTGCTGCAGCTCGAATTGCATGCCGGCGACGCGTGGATCGTGCTGGCCATGCCGGTCTGGGGACTGTACTCGGTGCTGCTCAAGCGCCGCCCGCCGGACTTGAACGGCGTCAGCCT
>VBBY01000100.1 GCA_005881595.1 Betaproteobacteria bacterium
CTCGCCCGAGAACGCATTGAGCTGGTCCACCATCGTGTTGATGGTGCTCTTCAGCTCCAGGATCTCGCCCTTCACGTCCACCGTGATCTTCTTCGACAGGTCGCCTTTGGCCACCGCGGTGGTCACCTCGGCGATGTTGCGCACCTGGCCGGTGAGGTTGGCCGCCATCAGGTTCACGTTGTCGGTGAGGTCCTTCCAGGTGCCCGCCACCCCCGGCACCTGCGCCTGGCCGCCGAGCTTGCCCTCGGTGCCCACCTCGCGCGCCACGCGCGACACTTCCGAGGCGAATCCGCCCAGCTGGTTCACCATGGTATTCACGACTTTCCCGATGCGCAGGAAATCGCCGCGCAACGGCCTGCCGTCTATCTCGAGCAGCATGCTCCGGGAAAGATCGCCCTTCGCCACCGATTCGATCACGCGCGCGACTTCCGCGGTGGGCTGCACCAGATCACCGATCAGCGTGTTGACCGACTCCACGCACTCCTGCCAAGATCCGGTCGCCACGGGCAGCTTCGCTCTCTGCCCGGTCTTTCCTTCCTTCCCCACCTCGTTGCCGATGCGGGCAAACTCCTCTGCGATCATTTCGTTTATTTCGACGACGTCGTTGAACGCCTGCGCGATTTCGCCATCGATCCCGACGAGATCCATGGGCATGCGAACGGAAAATTCCCCTTTCCGGAGCGCGCGCAGCGCCTTCAGCAGCGCACCGCGATCGAGCATTTCCGGAGAAAATTGCAGGTTGGTCATTTTCCCTCCCATCGACTCGACACCGTTCCCGCTTGACCGCCGAACGGCGAGCACGAACTGCGGCCGGCCGGGCTTCGCCCAGGCTCAGCTTTTCGCCGGGTCACAAAGCATGCCCCTCAACACCGCCACCACTTTTTTGAACTCGGTCGATTTATCAAAAAAATAATCCGCGCCCCGATCGATGCACTTTTTCCTGTTCTCGGGGTGCGGGTAGTTGGTCAGGACGATGACCTTGGGGGTGGGGTTGAGCTTCTTGATGTCGCGCACCACGTCAGCGCCGCTCCCCTTTGGCATCCTGACATCAAGGATCGCCACATCCGGTCTTAGTTCCGCAGCCAGACTCCTGGCCTCCATCGCATCTTTCGCCTGACCTACCACTTCGATGCCGTGGAGCTCGGTCAACAGGGTAACCAGACGGTCGCGCACGACCAAGGAATCGTCAGCAATCAGAATTTTCATCATCTAGGTGCCTGAGCGGTAGGGCAAAAAAAACACTCGGCAATGATAGGGCGCAGAAATTCAAGGGACTATCGGCGAAACTTGATTTTCTCGTAGAGATCCCGCGAACGCATGTAGCGGCCTGGCTACAAGCTACTCCATCCGGCGGGCATCGCAAACTACTGGGGCGGGATGCTTTCGAACCGCTTTGGCCCATCGCCTGACATGGTCCGAATGGACTAGCTTGTGAACTAGCAGATTAATCGGCGATGTAGCATATTAGCTACTTGACGTAGCGCACCAGCTACTTTCAAACAGACCGCGATGGCCAGCCCGCTGTTACGAGCCCAGCCGGCCAAACAAAGTGCAGTCATCCGTCTGTTCGCTGGTTGATCGGTCCGCGGGGTGCGGTCGCAAGGCCGCACCCTGGTTTTTCCTGCCGTGGGACCACTACGCAATCACGTCGAGGATCCTCGACAAAGTAAGCCAAAGGGACCACAGATAAGCCCCGGGTAGCGCTGATTTAACGCTGATTATGGCTCATACCATCAGAGCCAAGGATCGAACCCGAGCATGCGCCGCGCTATCCAGCTTCTCTGCCGCAGCCTCAGTGCAGCCGTCGCTGCGCGCGCGCCATCGCAGGAGCGGCGCGCCACGAGCAGCGCGCCGGTCTGCCTGGCGCCCGATCCGGCGGCGACCCCCGAAGCGGTCGTCCAGGTGTATGGCGCTCGTTGCTCGGGCTGGCTGGGCTATTTCGGTATCCATACCTGGATCGCAGTAAAGCCGGCCGGCGCGAGGGCTTACACGATCTACGAAGTGATCGACTGGCGCTTGCGCGGGAGCGGTTCGGCAGTGGCAATCCGCAGACGCGCGCCCGATGCGCGCTGGGGCGGCAATGCGCCCACAGTCCTGGCGAGTAAGCGCGGCGACGGCGCAGATGCGCTGATCGAGCGAATCGACAGGGCCGCGCGCGAGTATCCCTACGCCGGGGAATATGCCGCCTGGCCGGGACCCAATTCCAATACCTTTACCGCGTACATCGCCCGCGCGGTGCCCGAGCTCGCGCTGGACCTGCCGCCCACTGCGATCGGCAAGGACTTTCTCGGCGACAGGCTGTACGCGACAGCGCCGAGCGGCGGCGGCTTTCAGCTGTCGCTGCTCGGCCTGCTCGGCGTGCTGGCAAGCGGCGTCGAGGGGTTTGAAGTCAACGTGCTTGGTCTCGCATTCGGCATCGATCCGTTCTCTCCGGCACTCAGGCTCCCGCTCGTCGGCCGCTTCGGCGCGGCTGCCTCGAACGGCTGCGGTATCCCGGCGAGCATCACTGCAGGCCGCTCGTAAGATGGCCCCCTCGAATTTTGCCGGGCAAGCGCGCGTGATGATGCAGGTGATCTACAACAGCGACAATTACTACGTGGTCGAGTATTCCGACCAGCACGCGTACGAGCTGGTAGACAAGCGCAGCGCGCGCGGTACGTTTTTCCAGGGGGATGGCGCGACCAAGTTCATGCAATTCATGCGGATCGCGGTCGGCGAAGACGCCTCCATCGAGCACGTCGACGATTTTCTCGGCAGCTTCGACGTGCTGCTGGACCGCCGGGTCGTCCACTGAGATAGGGTGACAGGAACGAATACTGAATTTGAATCCTCGCCGGCGCCCTGGAGCGCCATGGGGTACAGGATCACCCTCGACCGGGGCGTGCTCCGCGCGGAATTATTCGGCCGCGAGACCGTTGAGCAGACGAAAGCCTTTTTCAAGGCGGTCGTCAGCGCAAGCCGGGAGACCGGGTGCCCGTGCGTCCTGATCTCGGTTCGTTCGTCGAAACCGATATTTCAGCTCGAGCGGCACGGGCTGATCGATTACTTCCGCGAGCTTTCAGTCACAGCGTCGCGGCGCGTCGCGCTGCTGGGTGACACCAGGGACCTGCGGCTTTCGCACGACTACATCGAGTTGATCGCGCGACAGCACGGCTTGAATGTGCGGAGCTTTCCGGACGAAACGACGGCCTACCGGTGGTTCGAGGACCCGCGCCGGGAGCGAGAACGGCGTCGTCAGCAAGAACGGCGCATTCAACAGGCACCGCGTGCTCTGCAAGAACGGCGCGCTGGACAGCAGCGGCGTACGGCAGAACGCCGCAACAGCACTGCGGCGGCGAGCTAAGCCGAATGGCCCAAGCGCAGGTCACACGCTCGCCATGTGCACTCACTAGTTTCAACCTGTTAAACCCTGCCATGAATAACGGAATTGCTCGCGTAGCAGTCCTGCTGGCGATGGTCGGCTGGAGCCTGATCGCGCCGCAGCCGGCCCAGGCGCAATTGGGGACGGGCAGCCTGATGGTCACCGTCACGTCCCCGGCTTCCGGATCCACCGTCAGCGGCACCGTGCCAGTCACCGCCAGCGTAACCAGCGTCGGCGCTCTCACTGTCGCGGGGGTGCAGTTCAAGCTCGACGGCAACAACCTCGGCGCGGAAGACACGACAGCGCCGTATTCGGTCCCCTGGGACACGACCACCGCCAGCAACGGCTCGCACACGCTGACCGCGGTAGCGAGAGATTCGCTTGGCATGCTGTGGACGTCCGACCCGGTCACGGTCAGGGTGTTCAACGACGCCACGCAGACCTCGGTGACGATCAACCAGGCGGCGGGTCAAGCCGATCCTACGAGCAGCTCGCCGATCAACTTCACCGCCGTGTTCAGCAAGCCGGTGAGCGGCTTCACCGGTGCCGGCGTCACGCTCAGCGGCACCGCCGGCGGCACCAAGACGGCGACGGTGAGCGGCGGCCCGAGCACCTACAACGTGGCGGTGAGCGGCATGAGCTCTTCCGGCACGGTGCTCGCCAGCATCCCCGCCGGGGTGGCCAGTGACGCCGCGGGCAACCTCAACACCGCTTCCACCAGCACCGACAACAGCGTCACCTTTGCTCCTGTGTCACCGACCGTGCTCGAGAACCAGCAGCCGGGTTCGCGCAACTGGTCGATGTTCCCCGTCGGCAAACCTGCGGACGACGTCGGCAAGCAGATCAAGGGTTACGCCTCGGCCACCAGCGTGAACAAGGGCGAGTCGATCACCTTCTATGTCACGGTCAATCCCGCCCAGCAATACACGATGGACGTGTATCGCATGGGCTGGTACCAGGGCCTGCTCGGCCGGCTGATGCAGAGCGTCGGCCCGCTGCAGGGCGTGGCGCAACCCGCCTGCCCGGTCGACTCTGTCACCGGCCTCATCGAGTGCGACTGGACGGCGAGCTACACGCTCGCGGTGCCCACGAGCTGGACCAGCGGCGTGTTCGTCGTGATGCTCACGAACGCGCAGGGCTACCAGAACTACATCACCTTCGTCGTGCGCGACGATGCGCGCGTCGCGGACATCATGTTCCAGCAGGCCGTCGCCACCTACCAGGCTTACAACAACTACCCGGACGACAACGCGACCGGCAAGAGCCTCTACGATTTCAACAGCTACGGCGCGAACACCGTCACGGGCACGCCGCGCGCGGCGAAGGTCTCGTGGAACAGGCCGTACACCCAGCGCGGCGCTGGGCAGTTTTTCTCCTGGGAGGTCTACTTCATTCGCTGGCTGGAACAGTCCGGTTACGACGTGAAGTACTCGACCGATGTGGACACGCATGAGAACAGTGCGCGGCTGCTCAATAGCAAAGCGTTCCTGTCGATCGGTCATAACGAGTACTGGTCGAAGCCGATGTACGACGGTGTGCAGCAGGCACGCGACGCCGGCATCCATCTCGGCTTCTTCGGCGCGGACCCGGTGTTCTGGCAAGTCCGGTTCGAGCCGTCTCCGCTGAGCGGCGCCGCCGACCGTGTGGTGGTCGGCTACAAGGACCGCACGATCGACCCGGTGCAAGGCCCGACGACCACCATCCTGTGGCGCGATCCGTTCCTCAACCGGCCTGAGCAGCAGCTCATAGGGGTGCAGTTCTCCGGACAGATCCCTGTTAACGCGCCAAACGCGCCGTATGTCGTCAAGAACAGCTCAAGCTGGGTATACGAAGGGACCGGATTGCACGACGGCGACAGGATTCCATTGATGGTCGGCTACGAAATGGACTCGTCGATGTCGGGCTTCCCGCTGCCGACGTCCGTCGCCGGCACCTACCAGGTGTTGTCGGAATCCCCGTACCTCGATCCCTACAATGGACCGATGATCGCGAACTCGTCGGTCTACCAGGCACCGAGCGGCGCCTGGGTGTTCGGCGCGGGCACGACCAGCTGGAGCTGGGGACTGTCCGATGATGGCGACGGCTACATGAACCCGCAGATCCAGCGGATCACTGCAAACCTGTTGAAGCGCTTCGGGGCTTCCCCGCAGCCGTGACATAGCGCGATGAACAGGGCACGACTGGTTTACGCAACGGCCCTGTCGGCAATGATCGGCTGGGGCTTGATTGCGCCGCAGCCGGCCCAGGCGCAATTGGGGCTGGGCAGCCTGATCGTCACCATTACGTTCCCGGCTGACGGATCCCCCGTCAGCGGCACGGTGCCGGTCAACGCAAGCGTAAGCATCATCGGTTCTCTCACCGTCTCGCAGGTCCAGTTCTACCGGGACGGCAATTTGATCGGTAGCGACTCCGCCGCGCCTTACTCCGTGAGTTGGAACACCACCAGCACCAACAATGGCTCGCATACCCTGACCGCGGTCGCAACAGATGTCCTTGGCGTGCGGTGGAACTCTAATCCGGTCACGGTCACCGTCTCGAATGGCCCGCCCCCCGACACCACGCCGCCCATGGTCCCCACGGGACTGACGGCCAGCGCCGTCTCCTCCTCGCAGATCA
>VBBY01000052.1 GCA_005881595.1 Betaproteobacteria bacterium
GTCGGCAAAAGGGGCTCCGACCTGTTCATCACCGCGGGTTACCCGCCGGCGATGAAGATCGACGGCAAGATGACCCCGGTGTCGCAGCAGCCGCTCACCTCGCAGCACACCGCGATGCTGGTGCGCTCGGTGATGAACGACCGGCAGGCCGCCGAGTTCGAGGCGAAGAAGGAGTGCAACTTCGCCATCGCCCCGGCGACCATCGGCCGCTTCCGCGTCAATTGCTTCGTGCAGATGGGCTGCGTCGGCATGGTGCTGCGGGTGATCACTACCACCATCCCGAACTTCGACGACCTGAAGCTGCCGCCGGTGCTGAAGGAGGTAGCGATGACCAAGCGCGGCCTGGTGATCTTCGTCGGCGCCACCGGCTGCGGCAAATCGACCTCGCTCGCGGCGATGATCGGCTACCGCAACGAGAACAGCCACGGCCACATCGTCACCATCGAGGACCCGGTCGAGTTCGTGCACCCGCACAAGAACTGCATGATCACGCAGCGCGAGATCGGCGTGGACACCGACTCCTGGGAGGCCGCGCTCAAGAACACCCTGCGGCAGGCGCCCGACGTGATCCTGATCGGCGAGATCCGCGACCGCGAGGTGATGGAGCACGCCATCGCCTTCGCCGAGACCGGCCACCTGGCGCTGAGCACGCTGCACGCCAACAACTCCAACCAGGCGATGGACCGCATCATCAACTTCTTCCCCGAGGAGCGGCGCCAGCAGCTGCTGATGGACCTGTCGCTGAACCTCAAGGCGGTGATCTCGCAGCGCCTGCTGCCGCTGCGCGAGGGTAAGGGCCGGGCGGCGGCGGTCGAGGTCCTCCTCAACTCGCCGCTGATTTCCGACCTGATCTTCAAGGGCGAGGTCCACGAGATCAAGGAGGTCATGAAGAAGTCGCGCGAGCTGGGCATGCAGACCTTCGACCAGGCCCTCTTCGACCTGTACGAGGCCGGCCGCATCAGCTACGAGAACGCGCTGCGCTTCGCCGACTCGACCAACGAAGTGCGGCTCGCCATCAAGCTGCAGGGCAAGGAAGCGAAGGACAGGGACCTCAGCAAGGGCATCGAGCACCTCGACATCGTCTGAAGCATTGGCGGTTGCGTCTACAACAGCTCGGCTGGCCCTCGTAACGGGAACGACTTCCGGCATCGGGGCCGCGCTCGCCAAGCAGCTCCTGCAGCGGGGCTGGGAAGTTGCGGGCGTTGCGCGGCGCAAGCCGACGCTCGAGAACCCCCGGTACCATCACCTCGCGGTCGATCTCGGGGATGTGCCGATGGCGGTCAAATCGATCGAGAGCAAGTTCGGCCCGCTCCTCGGCGAGCGGGCATGGCAGCGCGTCGGGCTCGTGAACAACGCGGCCAGCGCCAGCCTGCTCGGGCCGGTACAAAGGCTCGACGCGCACGAGCTGGTCCGGCTGTATGCCATCAACGTGGCGATCCCGACCTGGCTCATGGGGTTCGTGGTGCGGAACAGTCATCGCGGCGCAATGATTCGAATCGTGAACCTGTCCTCGGGCGCCGCCGTGCGGGCGTTTCCGGGGCTCGCCGCCTATTGCGGCAGCAAGGCGGCGCTCCGGATGGCGGGGATGGCCTTCGCCGCAGAGCTGGAGTCGCCGTTGCGCCCGGCGGCGACGCCGGACGCGGCGATCCTGAGCTATGAGCCAGGGGTGGTCGACACCGAGATGCAGCTCGCCACGAGGTCGAAATCCCAGGAGGAATTCCCCTGGGTGGAGACGTTTCGAGGTTTCGCAGCGCAGGGCGCGCTCGTCGCGCCCGAAATCCCGGCTGCCGAGATCGCGGAATTTCTTGAAGCCGACGGTCGCGCTCATTTCATCGAACGTCGCCGCGGCGGCTAGTATCATGGGCGCCTCGCGGAGGTCGATTGAAGGATCAAGCCACCGACATCCATCCCGCTACGGCACGGCGCTGGCCCGATCTCGAGAAGCTGTTCGGGCCGAACGGGGCTTACTCGAACTGCTGGTGCATGTGGTGGCGCTTGCGCCATCGTGACTTTCGCGCCCTTCGGCCCGCGGAGCGGAAGGCGGAGCTGCGCGGTTGGGTGCGCTCGGGAGCCGAGCCCGGGCTCATCGCGTACCGCAAGGGCATGGCCGTCGGGTGGTGTGCTGTCGCGCCCCGCTCGGAGTATGCCGGCCTTGCCGCTTCGCGCAACCTGAAGCCGGTGGACAGCGCCGCCGGGGTGTGGAGCGTTACCTGCTATTTCGTCGCCCGGGACCTGCGGCGCACCGGCCTCATGACTGCGCTCCTGAGCGCTGCCGAGAAACACGCAAAGCGACACGGCGGACTGATCCTTGAAGGCTATCCGGTGGCGGCCGAGAGGCTCGCGGGTTGCGCCGGCTACACCGGTGTCGTTCCAGCGTACGAGCGCGCAGGGTTCCGCGTCGTGGCGCGGCCAAGCCGCGCTTTGCGCATCATGCGGAAGACTCTCCGGCCGACGCCAGGATGACGGGCCTCAGCCGGGCTTGCGGCGCCGACTTCCCGCCACCATCTCGAATTCGTACAGCCGGCACTCGAGCGCCCCGTTCCACAGAGGCTTGCGGGCCGAGGGCTCGAGGCGGATCAGCTTGGGCAGGCGCAGGTCGGCGGTGAAGACATGGCAGCGCCAGCCGGCGAATTTTTTCTTCAGCGCGTCGCCCAGCCTGGGGTAGAAGCGCGCCAGTTCCTCTTCGCTTCCCATGCGCTCGCCGTAGGGCGGGTTCATGACCATCACCCCGGCGAGCGCCGGCGCGCTTCGCTCCAGGACATCGGCTTGCTCCAACTGTACCCAGCGCTCGACGCCGGCGGCGGCGAGATTGCGCCGCGCCGCCGCGAGGGCGCGCGGCTCGGTGTCGCTGCCGTAAAGCCCGAGATCTGCCTCTGAAGAAGACCCCTGCGCTTCCCGTTTCAGTTTTTCCCATAGGGCCGAATCGAAAACCGCGAGCTTCTCGAAGCCGAACGCTCTACGCGCGCCCGGAGCGCGGCCGCGCGCCATGGCGGCCGCCTCGACGAGCAGCGTGGCGCCGCCGCACATCGGGTCGAGCAGCGGCTCGTCCGGCCTCCAGCCGCTTAGCATGACGATGCCCGCGGCGAGATTCTCGCGCAACGGCGCCTCTGCCTGGGCGGCGCGCCAGCCGCGCTTGAACAGCGGCTCGCCCGACGTGTCGAGGTAAAGGGTGCCGCGCGCGCCCTCCAGGAAGGCATGCACTCTTACGTCGGGGTTGGCGCGCTCGACGTCCGGCCGCCGGCCACCGGCATCACGGAAGCGGTCGCACACGGCGTCCTTGATCCGCAAGGTGGCGAACTCCAGGCTCTTGAGCGGGCTTTTTTGCGCCGTGACGTTGACGCGCAGCGTTCGCTCGACGCGGAAGTAATCCGGCCAATCGATGGCTCGCACGGCCGCATACAGGTCGTTCTCGTTGCCGTATTCGAATTGGCCTACGCGCCATAGCGTGCGCGAGGCGATCCGCGACCAGAGGTTTGCCGCGTAGCAGACTTCCCAGCCGCCGGAGAACGAGACACCGCCAGGCACGACCTGGGCGCCTTGCGCACGAAGCCCCTCGAGCTCTTCCTTCAAAAGCGGCTCGAGGCCGCGCGGGCAACTCGCGAAAAACGCTTCAGAACGGCTTGAGGACAACCAGGAACACCGTGGCGAACAGCACGAGCGCGGGGAACTCGTTGAACCAGCGATACCACACGTGCGTTCGGGTATTGCGATCGGCGGCGAAGTCGCGCAGCAGCCGACCGCACCAGACGTGATAGCCGACCAGCAGCGCGACCAGGGCGATCTTGGCGTGCAGCCAGCTCGAGGCGCCGCGGAACCAGCCGAGCCACAGCCAGACGCCGAAGACGATGGTGAGGACCGCGCCCGGGGTCATGATTCCCCAGTAGAGCTTGCGCTCCATCAGCTTGAAGCGCTCGATCGAGGCCAGGTCGGCGGCGATCGCGTGATAGACGAAGAGCCGCGGCAGGTAGAACAGCCCCGCGAACCAGGTCACCATGAAGACGATGTGCAGCGATTTGACCCAGAGCATGCCCTACTCCGAGAAGCGCCTGCGCGCGAAGTAGATTGCGAGCGAGTAACCAGCCGCAGCATAGCCGAGGAGCACCAGCACGTGCAGCAGCGGCTGCCCCGGCAGGCGTCCGGCGATCACCGGCCGCACCAGCTCGACGCCATGGTAGAGCGGCAGCGCCTGCGCCACGGCGAGGAGCGGCGCCGGCAGCCGCTCGGCCGGGAAAAACACTCCGGAGATCATCATCATCGGCGTCATGACGAGCGTCATGTAGAAGCTGAAGAAGTCCCAGTTGCGCGCGAGCACCGTCATGACCAGGCCGATCGAGGAAAACGCGAGTCCGACCAGGAACGCCGCCGGCAGAGTGAGCAGGACGAGCGGCGAGGCGGCGAAGCCGAACACCACGATCACCGCGAGAATCGTCGATCCGGTGAGCCAGGCCTTGCTCGCCGCCCACATCACCTCGCCCGCCACGATGTCGTCGATGACCAGCGGCGCATAGAGGATCGCATCCCAGGTCTTTTGCCCGTGCATGCGCGAAAAGCCCGAGAACATCGATTCGAACGACGCGGTGTACATGGTCGCGGTGCAAAGCGACCCGGCGGCAAAGAAGGCGATGTACGGCATGCCCTCGACGGAGGGCAGCAGAGCCCCCAGGCCGTAACCCAGGCCGAAGAGCATGATCAACGGATCGGCGAGGTTGGTCAGCACGGAAGCCGCCACCAGCTTTCGCCAGACCAGCATGTTGCGGCGCCAGACTGCGACCCAGCGCAGGCTCATCAATCCCTCAGATCGCGCCCGGTCAGTTTCAGAAACACGTCCTCCAGGCTCGCCGGACGGTGCAGGTAGGCGAGCTCGCTCTGCCCGGCGAGGCTCTGCAGGACGGGCTCGGCATCCTCGGCATAGCAATAGACTGTGTCGCCAGCGCGCTCTACGCGCGGGCAGATCGCCTTCGCGCGCTCCATCCACGCCTCGTAGCCCGTGCCGTGCACCTCGACGACCTGCGATTCGATGTGCTCGGCGATCAGCGCGCGCGGCGAGCCCTCGGCGATGATGCGCCCGTTGTCCAGAATGGCGAGGCGGTGGCACAGCCGCTCGGCCTCCTCCATGAAGTGCGTCGTCAGCACCAGCGTCTTGCCTTCCTGCGTCAGCCTGCGCAGCCGCTCCCAGATCAGGTGACGCGCCTGCGGGTCGAGGCCGGTGGTCGGCTCGTCCATGAACACGAGCTGCGGATCGTTGACCAGCGCGCGCGCCAGCGTCAGCCGCCGCTTCATGCCGCCCGAGAGCGTGTTGATGCGCGAGTCCGCCCGGCCGGCAAGACCGGCGAAGCCGAGAAGCGCCGGGATCCGCGCCCCGGTGTCGCCCGCCGCCATGCCGAAGTAGCGGCCGTAGACGAGCAGGTTCTCGGCGACGGTGAAGTCGGGATCGAGGTTGTCCGACTGTGGTACGACGCCCACGCGAGTGCGCGCCTCGCGCGCGCGGCGCGGAACCGGCTCGCCGAGGAGCTCGATTTCACCCGCGTTGGGCCTGATCAGGCCCAGGCACAGCTTGAGCGTAGTCGTCTTGCCGGCGCCGTTCGGCCCGAGCAGGCCGAAGCACTCGCCGGAGGCCACCCGCAGGTCGACTCCGGACACGACTTCGTTGGCGCCGTACGCTTTGCGTACGCCGCGCGCCGAGAGGACGTTCATCGGCAATAGGACTCGACGATGTCGCGCAGGAGATGCAGCCGGCGATGGAAGAAATGCTCGGCACCCGGCACCACGACGAGCGGCAGGTCCTGCGGCCGCGCCCAGTCGAGGACGGCGGCGAGCGGAACCGTGGTGTCTTGCTCGCCGTGTATCACCAGGCTGCCCCGCGGCACCGGCGGCACGTCGAAGTTGAGCACCGCAGTTCCGACCAGGACCAGCCTTTCCGGCTTCACGCGCGCGGCGAGCCTGGCCTGCATCGCGGCGCCGAAGGAAAAGCCCGCCAGGACGATTCTCTGGCCGGCGATGTGCGCAACGACAGCGGCGAGATCCTCTACCTCCCCACGCCCCTCGTCGTAGCGCCCCTCGCTTTGCCCGACGCCGCGGAAGCTGGGCCGCCACGCTTCATAGCCGAGCTCGACGAACGCCCGGGCCAGCGTCTGCACGACCTTGTTGTCGAGCGTGCCGCCGAACTGGGGATGCGGATGCGCGATGACGGCGTAGCCGAGCGGGCTGCCTTCGGGCGAATCGACGGCGCACTCGATCCGTCCCGCCGGCCCCGCGACGAATACGCGGCGGGTGGTGGCACGCATCTACATGCGCAGGCGCTCGACAATGCGGCCGTGTCGCAGGTGCTCCTCGATGATCTCGTCGATGTCGGAGCGGTCGACGTAGGTGTACCAGACCGCGTCCGGGTAGACCACCACGCAGGGGCCCTCCTCGCAGCGATCCAGGCACCCGGCCTGGTTGATGCGTACCTTGCCGGGGCCGGAAAGCCCGAGTTCCTTGACGCGCTGCTTGGCGTAATCGCGCATCGCGGAGGCTCCCTTGTTGTTACAGCAGGTGCGCCCGCCGTCGCGCTGGTTGCAGCAGAAAAACACGTGCCTGTCGTAGTAGGACATGCGCGATTTTACCCGGGCGTCTCGCGGCTGCGCCGCGAGGCCAGAAATATCAGGTAGCCGAGCGCCGCGAAGGGCCACAGCACGCTCACCAGGCGCGTGAGGCCGTTGAAATTCAGGAAATGGCCCTGCTCCCATACCTTGAGCGAAGCCGCGAGGTACGGGTTGGGCGGAGCCAGATTCACGAGCACCGTCGCCGCCATGATGAGCACTGCGGCGAGCCCGAGGCGTGCGGTGCGCGGCAGCTCCACCACGGCGAGCGCAATGGCCAGCCCGGCAAGCAGCCCCTGCTGCGCGCCGGGCGTCAGCCAGGCAAACACGTGCTCGGCGTGCATGACGATAGCGAAGGCCATGGTCCTCACGGCGAGCGCAACCCCGACCAGGGCCGCGAACAATGCCCGCACTCGTGCGCCCGGCGCCGCGAGCGCGGATACCACCAGCGCCACGGCAACCAGATTGGCACCGGCGGCGAAGGCCTCGATGGCGGCGAAGAATACCGGCGCATGCGCCCGGGTTTCGTGCGGCGCAACGATGTCGCGCAGGTCGCCGGTGGCGAACAGCAGGGTTGCCGGATTGAGCTGCGTGAACAGCCATAGCGCGATCAGCGCCAGGCCGATATCCATCTCCACGCCCGGCGTAAACGCGGCGCGCAGGCGCTTGAAGGGCCCTTCCTCGAGCAGCTGCTGCACCAGGGCAAGGCCGGCGAGCGCGCCCAGTGCAGCGCCGGCGACGTTGCACAGCACGTCGAGGCCGGTCGCGACGCGAGCCGGCAGATAGCTTTGCGCGCCCTCGAGAACGAGCGACAGCGCGAGGCCGCTGAGCGTCGCAATGCCCAGGGCAGCGCCGCCTTGCACGCGCGGATACAGCGCGGCTACGCAGAGAAAGCCGTACGGCACGTAGCCGAGGAGGTTGGCCGCGACGTCGAACCCGGTGACGAAGCGCGGCCAAGGCGCTGACAGATAGGCAAGCAGAGGCAAGCCGTGGTCGCGCCAGCCCGCAAGCGGGTAGAGCGAGGCATAGACCACCAGCGCGACATACACCGCGAACAGGATCCGCGCCAGCGGCGACTCGCGCATGGTCCGACTACCTCACCTTGATCTCGACCCAGAGCCGGCTCAGGGTGCGCCGCAGCCTGCGATCGTAGTCGCGCAGCATCTCCAGCTGCCTGAACTTCTCCGGGCCGGGAAAGATCGCTTCGTTCGCGGCGATTTGCGGATCGATGAGCGGCATCGCCGCCTGGTTCGGACTGCCGGCGCCGATGGCATTTGTAAGCTCGGCGGACGCCCTGCCCTCGAGCCAGAAATCGATGAACTGATAGGCCAGATCCGGCCGCTTGCCCGATTTGTGCATCACCAGGTTGTCGAGCGCGAACACCGCCCCCTCTTTCGGGATCGAAAACCCGATCGAGAACTTGCGGCCCGCGTTGCGCGCGTCCTGCTGCGCGGTGAAGAAGTCGTTGGAATAGCCATGCGCGAGCCAGACGTTGCCGACGGTCAGCTCCTTGAAGTACGACGCGGCGTTGAACGCCGCCCAGTAGGGCTTGGCGCGCAGGATCAGGTCGCGCGCCTGCTTGAGCTTCGCTTCCCCGCTTTCGTTGGCCGAGTACCCGAGGTACTTGAGCGCCGCCGCGAACAGCTCGCGCTGGGAATCGAGTACCGTGACCTTGCGCTCGACCTTGCGCAGATACTGCGGGTCGAAGATCACGGCCAAGCTGTCGGTCGGCAGGCCCAGCTCGCGCATTCTTTCGACGTTGTAGCCGACGATCGTCAGCGAGTAGGCGTATGGCACGGAATACACGTTGCCGGGATCGAACCAGGGATTCAAGTGCTGCGGCTTGATGTTCTTCAGGTTGGGGATCTTCGATTTGTCCAGCGGCCGCAGCTGATCGGACTTGATGAGCGCCTCGACCGCGTTTCCGGTCGGAACGAGCAGATCGTAGCCCCGCGCCCCGGCCGCGAGCTTGGCAAGCATCTCCTCGTTGTCGGAGTAGTAGTCCTGCGCCAGGCGACAGTTGCAGCGCGCCTCGAAACGAGTGACCGCCTCCTCGGTCATGTAGTTGTTCCAGTTGAACATGCGCAGCACGTCGTTGGGTCCAGCCCGTGCCGCGCCGGTGCTGAGCGCCAGCGCGGTGGCGGCAAGCGCAGCGAAAATCCGAGGCATCAGGTCTTTGCCTGCATCAGGTCGGGGGCAAGCTTCGCCGCGATCATGATCATGCCGAGCGTGAGCGCCATGAGCAGCGCGGAGACGGCATTGACCTCGGGGGTGACTGCGACCTTGATCATGGTGTAGATCTCCAGCGGCAGCGTCTTGGTGCCGACGCCCGAGGTGAAGAAGGTGATCACAAAGTCGTCGATCGACAGCGTGAATGCCATGAGCGCTCCCGCGATCACGCCCGGCATGATGAGCGGCAGGGTGACGAGCCGAAATGTCTGCCAGGGCGTGGCGCCGAGGTCGCGCGCGGCCTCGAAGATCGACTCGTCCATGCCGGCGAGCCGCGCCCGCACGATGATCGCCACGAAGCCGATGCAGAACGTCACGTGCGCGATGACCACCGTGGTCAGCCCCAGCCCGAAGTCGATGCCCAGGGCGCCCAGCGCCGGCGAAACGCTGTTGAGGAAGAAAATCAGGAGCGACACCCCCAGGAGGATCTCCGGCATCGCGACCGGGGTGAATACGAGGAACGGAAGCAGCTTCGGCTTGAAGCGGTGCATGGAGAGTCCCGCCATGGTGCCGAGTACCGTCGCTATCGCCGCCGCGCCACAGGCGATCGACAGCGAGTTGAGCGCTGCGCGCAACATGTCCTCGTCGCTGAAGAGCTTCAGGTACCAGGCGGTCGTGAACCCGACCCACTCGGCGTTGAGCTTCGAGTCGTTGAAGGAAAAGATGACGACGATGACCAGGGGGATATACAGGAACGCGTAGGCGAGCAGGCTTACGAACCACAGCCAGAACCCGGGCATCTCGCGTCGCTTGCCGGCGAGCCCGAGGACGCCGGCCAGGGCGAGCAGCGCGGCCGCGGCGCCGGCGAGCAGCAGCTTGCCGCCCGACGCAAGGAAGCTGCCGAAGAGCACGGCAATCGCGAGCGCCTCGATGCCGAGCGCGAGCTTACGCACGGCTCATCCTCCGGCCGGCCAGCCAGCTGGCGGCGGCGGCCACCGCAAGGACGGCGAGCGTGAGCATCAAGGACAGCATGCTGCCGAAAGGCCAGTCGCGCGTGCCGAGGAACGATTCCTTGATCATGTTGCCCACGATCCAGTCGTCCTTGCCGCCGAGAATTTCCGGGATGGCGAACATGCCGAGCACCGGGATGAAGACCAGCGCCGAGCCCGAAAACACGCCAGGCAGCGATAGCGGAAAGGTCACGCGCCAGAACCGCTGCCAGGCGTTCGCGCCGAGATCCTGCGCCGCGTCGAGAAGCGCCGGATCATGCTTCTCGAGATTGGTGTACAGAGGCAGGATCATGAACGGCAGATGGACGTAGACCATTCCGCAGATCACCGCAAAGCGGCTGAACAGCAGCTCGAAGGGCCCGAGCATGATCATCCATGCATAGACCCGCACCAGGAAGTTGGAGGCAAAGGGCAGCACCACCAGCAGCACCATCATGTCGCGGTAGCGCTTGGGACTGCGCGCGATGAGCGCCGCGACCGGGTAGGCCATGAGCAGACAGACCAGCGTGGTGAGCACGGCCACGCCGAACGACTTGGCAAAGATCTCGAAATACACCCAGTCGCTGAAGAACACCCGGTAGCTCTCGAGCGTGAGGCCGGCCTCCTCGCCGGGCCTGGTGGACACGAGCGGCGCGAGTCCGCCGAACTCGCCCGGATAGCGCAACGAAGCCACCACCATGATCAGCGCCGGCAGGAGGAAGAACACCACCAGGAACACGAAGGGCGGCCCGCCGACCAGCCACTTGAGCGTGCGGTTCGAGCGCAGGCAATTACTCCGTCAGGACGACGCCCGCTTCGGCGGGCCAAGCAGCGGTGACCGCGTCACCGACTTCGAAGAACTTCGCCCGGCCCGGCGAGGAGTTGGGAAGCAGCGCCTGCATGCGCTGGCCGTTCTGCAGGTCGATGACGTAGGTAGTGACGTCGCCGATGTAAAGAAAATCGCGCACTTTGCCGGGATGGCGGTTCGGCAGATCGAGAGCGGCGCCGATGGCGGCGAGCCTCACCTGCTCGGGACGAAGCGCGAGCGTGGCCGGCGTTCCCGGCCGCAGCCCGGCGGCGCCTCGTGCTTCGATTTCGCCCAGCCCGGCGACGCGCAACCGGACGCGCTCGCCGTCCACCGCGACGATCTCGCCGTTGAACAGGTTGATCTTGCCGATGAAATCGGCAACGAAGCGGTTCCTGGGAAAGCCGTACAGCCGCGACGGCTCGTCGAGCTGCTCGACGCGGCCGGCGTTCATCACCGCGATGCGCGAGGACAGGGCAAGCGCCTCGTTCTGCGAATGCGTCACGAACACGAAGGTGATGCCGACCTCGCGCTGCATATCGATCAGCTCGATCTGCATTTCCTCGCGCAGCTTGGCGTCGAGCGCGCCGAGGGGCTCGTCGAGCAGCAGCACTCGCGGCCGACTGACCAGGCTGCGCGCGAGCGCGACACGCTGCTTCTGACCGCCCGAGAGCTCGTGCGGGTACTGCTGCCCCTTGGCCTCGAGATGCACCAGCGCGAGCGCGTCCCTGACCTTCGCAGAGATCTGCTCCGGCGCATTGCCCGCCATGCGCAACGGAAATGCGATGTTCTGAGCTACGGTCATGTGCGGAAACAGCGCGTAGCTCTGGAACACCGTGTGGATCGGCCGCTTTTCGGGCGGGGTGTCGGCCATGTCTGCGCCCTCGAGCAGGATCTCGCCCGCGTCGGGCAGGTCGAATCCCGCGATCATCCGAAGCAATGTCGTCTTGCCGCAGCCGGAAGGTCCAAGCAGGGTGAAGAATTCGCCCGCCTCCACGGCCAGGCTTACGTCGTCGACCGCGGTGAGCGGGCCGAAGCGCCGGGTGACGTTGCGTATCTCGAGGAGCGCCATGCCGAATAGTTCTATCAGAACAGGCTGATGGCGAGAACGATCAGCGCCACGGTGAACACCACGAGGAGCGCCGACAGAAGGTCGTTGCGGCGCGCGTTCTCCTGCGTGAGGCGCTCGAGCGCGGCGCCGAGCTCGCCGAGCCGGTCCCGGGAGAGGGCGCGGTGCGCGAGGCGCGGCAGCTGCGGCAAAGTGGAGGCCCAGAAGGGCGCTTCCTGCCGCAGCACGCGCAGCATGCCGCGCCAGCCCACCTGCTCGTTCATCCAGCGCTCGAGGTAGGGCTTGGCGCTGCGCCACAGGTCGAGATCGGGGTCGAGCTGGCGTCCGAGCCCTTCGATGTTGAGCAGCGTCTTCTGCAGCAGCACGAGCTGGGGCTGGATCTCGACGTTGAAGCGCCGCGACGCCTGGAACAGGCGCAGCAGCAGCCTGCCGAAATAGATTTCCTTCAGCGGCCGCGCGAAGACCGGCTCGCAGACCGCGCGGATCGCCGTCTCGAACTCGTCGATCCGCGTGTCGGCCGGCACCCAGCCGGCGTCGAGGTGCGCCTGCGCCACGCGGCGATAGTCGCGGTTGAAGAAGGCGAGAAAGTTCTGCGCGAGGTAGTTCTTGTCGACCTCGGTCAGGGTTCCCATGATGCCGAAGTCGAGGGCCACATAGCGGCCGCTGCCTTCTCCCTCGGTCGTAACGAGAATGTTGCCGGGGTGCATGTCGGCATGGAAGAAGCCGTCGCGGAAGACCTGCGTAAAGAATATCTCTACGCCTGCGCGAGCGAGCGCCGGAATATCGATCCCCTTCGCGCGCAGCGTCTCGACCTGCGACACCGGCGTGCCGTGCATGCGCTGCATCACCATGACGCGCTCGGAACACAGGTCCCAGTGCACTTCGGGCACCAGCAGCAGCGCCGAGCGCTCGAAGTTGCGGCGCAGCTGGCTCGCATTCGCGGCCTCGTGCATCAGGTTGAGCTCGTCCTCGAGGTGGCGCGCGAACTCCGCCACCACCTCGCGCGGCTTGAGCCGCCGGCCGTCGGGCCAGAGGCGCTCCACGAACTGCGCTGCGGTGGCAAGCAGCGCGACGTCCTTGGCGATCTCCTCTTCGACGCGCGGCCGCAGCACCTTGACGGCGACTTCGCGGCCGTCGTGCAGCCTGGCGAGGTGCACCTGAGCGATCGACGCGCTTGCTACGGGCTCGCGCTCGAACGTGGCGAACACGGCCTCGATTCTTCTCCCCAGCCCTTTTTCTATCTCGGCGATCGCCAGGTCGGATGGAAAGGGCGGCACCCGGTCCTGCAGCTTGGCGAGCTCGTCCGCGATGTCGAGCGGCACGAGGTCACGCCGCGTCGACAGCACCTGGCCGAACTTGACGTAGATCGGACCGAGGGTCTCGAGCGCCTGGCGCAGGCGCCGAGCGCGCGGCTCGCCGGTGCGCCGCGCAGCCAGCCGCACGAACGGATTGCGCGCAAACCGCGGGATGAACTCGTGCAGTCCGAAGCGCAGGCCGACCGCGAAAATGCGCAGCAGCCGCGTCAGCCTAGCCAAGGCGCGCGATCCGTTTTTCCAGCCGCTCGATGGCATCGCGCAGCTGCGCGACCGACGCGCCCAGCGTTTCGAGCTCCCGGCGCCGCACCAGCAGGCGGCCCTCCTCGCCGGCGTAGTCGGCGAAGCTGTCGGCGAGGCGGCGCAGCGCGTCCGCCTGCCAGGCCGCCAGATCGCGCCCGGCCCGCACCACGCGGCGGGCAGCGACGTCGCCGATTATCCTGGAGAGGTCCTCCTCCACGTCCCAGCGCAGGTGTCGCGCCAGCGCCATGATCTCGGCCGCGAGCCTGGCGTTGCCTGCGACCTCGACCGCGCGCATGAAATGCTCGCCGCCGCGCACCAGGCCCGCCAGAGCTTCAGGCCGCAGCGTAAGGACCAGGGCGGGCTCGGCCCCGCCTGCTGCCACGCGTCCGGCCGCCAATATCGTCAAGCGTACGGCGGGCAGGGGTGGCGCGCTCAACTCGAGGCTCTCGCCGGCGAAGGGCGCGAGTCGCTCGCGCGCCCAGGGCGCGGCGTCGAGCAGATGATTCAGAGCAAAACAAAAGGCCACCGCGTGGGTGGCCTTTTCGGACGACAGGCGACGCCTCAATGCATTTGCTGGATGCCGGCGAGCAGCCAGCCGCTCGAGCCGTCGGCTGGCTTGACGAGGTTCCACACCTCTTCGAAGCCCACCGGCGCTGTGCCCGGCGTCTCGCGCACCATGCCGGAGAAGCGCACGCTCGCCCAATGCCTGTTGTTCTCGGTCGCCACCTCGAGCAGGTCCGCATTGAGCGCGACCACATCGGTCTGCTGCGCCTCGGCGCCGCGCGTGAGAATGTCCTGACGGAGCTCATCGAACATCTCGCGCGTGGTGAACTCGCGGATCTCTTCCAGCTCCCCGACATCGTTGGCAACCTGCAGCTTCACGAAGTTAAGCTTTGCGGCGCGCAGGAAACCCGCAGTGTCGAAGCCTGCGGGGACTGCACTACCTCCGGTAACAACGCCTGCCGGTTGCGCCGTCAGCGGTGGCGCCACGGTTTGCGCACCAAGATCTGCGGCGTATTGCATTGCCTGCGACGGCGCACGCCGGTGCGCAAGAGCACGCAACGCGAGCACCACGCCTATAGCAAGGAGGGCCAACAGGAGTATTCCGCCGAGTCCGCTGCCGCTAAAGAGGTAGCCAAGCAGGCCGCCGAGCGCGAGGCCGCCAAGGATCGGCATCCAGCTGCTGCCCGCCGGTTGAGCGGCTTGTTGCTGTGCGGGCTTCGCTGGCGTCGAGACCGGCGGCGGCGTGACATTTCGCTGCGTGCCGACTGAACGCGAGCCGCCCAGCCGCCTCGCCTCCGCGTCAGTCGCCGCCAGGGCGCCGCAAAGCAGCGCAATGCATAGGCCGAGTAACCACTTGCTCATGGCTCTTTCCTCCAGGATGCCGATCCTATCAAATCCGGTAGCCGCGATGCACCGCGACTACCCCGGCTGCGAAATTGAATACCTCCACTTGGGACAGCCCTGCCCGCTCGAGCATCGCCGCGAGCGTCGCCTGGTCGGGGTGCCTGCGGATCGACTCGGCCAGGTAACGGTAGGCGGCGGCATCTCCCACGACGCGTTCTCCCAACCAGGGCAGCACCTTGAACGAGTACAGGTCATAGGCGGGCTCGAGCGGCTTCCAGACCTTCGAAAATTCGAGCACCAGCAGCCGCCCGCCAGGTTTCAGGACGCGCACCATTTCTTCGAGCGCGGCGTCCTTGCGCGTCATGTTGCGCAAGCCGAAGCCGACAGTGACGCAGTCGAAATAGCCTGCGACGAATGGCAGCCGCTCGGCGTCGCACTGCACGGCCGGGGTGAGAGCGCCGCAATCGAGCAGGCGGTCTCGTCCCCGCTGCAGCATGCGGCGGTTGACGTCGGTCAGCCAGACCTCGCCGCCTGGCGCCACGCGTCGCACCAAGGCCCTGGCCAAGTCGCCGCTTCCGCTCGCCACGTCGAGCACGCGCTCGCCGGGCCGCGGGCGCGCAAGCTCGATGGCAAACGACTTCCACACGCGGTGCAGGCCGAGCGACATCAGGTCGTTCATCAGGTCATAGCGCTCGGCAACGCGGTCGAATACTTCACCCACCCGTGCCGCCTTTTCCGACTCGGCTACATCCTCATACCCAAAGTCGACACGTTTAGACAAAGTAAGTCATTGCTCCTGGTCGCGGCTGGCGCCCGCGGCCTTCAGCTTGGAAAGGTACTGTGACCAAAGCGCGTCCTGATTCTGGCCCAGCTCGTACAGATAGTCCCACGAATAAATGCCGGTGCTGTGCCCGTCGGAGAATACCGGCTGAACCGCGTACGAGCCGACCGGCTCGAGCGCGCGAATCTCGACCTCGCGTTTGCCGGTTTGGAGCACCTCCTGCCCCGGCCCGTGGCCGCGCACCTCTGCCGATGGGGAGTACACGCGCAGGAACTCGTACGGCAACCGGTAGCTGCTGCCGTCCGAGAAGCAGATCTCCATCACGCGCGATTTCTGGTGCAGCTTGATCTCGATCGGAACGTGAGCGCCGGGCATCTAGGCCGCCGCTTCATAGCCGAGGCGCTCGAAATCCGTGCCCCGGTCGAGGACCTCGGTGAGCGCCACGCGCGTCGGCGGATCGGTCATCAGCTCGATGACGCGTTTCGGCTTGTACCAGCCAGGCGGCAGCACCAGGGACGCCGGCGCATTGAGCGCGGGCACCTTCGAGAGCGACAGCGCGGGGAGGTATCTTTCGTTCGGCGCGTTAAGGCCGGTGGCACGCACGGCGATGGCCTGCGGCAGACCGGGAAGCAGCCGCACCCCGGCAGAGACATCGCCATTCTCGGCGCCCATCAGCCAGCGCACCTGGCCGAGCATGAAGTTCTTCGCCTCGCCCGGGCGAACGGCGACCAGCTGACCATGGCTCAGGCGCCCGCCCGGACTGGCGCCGCGCCGCACCATGCGCAGGCCCTGCGCGCTCTCGTCCTCGAGCTGCCACTCCTCGAGGACGAAGCCAGGCGCATCTTTCGACTCAGCCTCCTCGCGCTTGCTGACCCGGCCGAGCGTCTCCATCTCCTCGCGCTCTTTTGGCGTCAGCTCGCGTCGCTCGCCCGGGTCGCGGAACCGCTTTCCCGAGAGGGCGTAATGAATGGCCTGCAGGTCGCTGGATACCTTCGCGGCATCGGCAGCCGGGCGGCGCTCGAGGCGCGCCGCCTTCGGCTGGCACCACTGGCGGAACAAGAACACCAGCAACTGCTCGCACGAGGGCTGCACGCAGTCCTCGCCCAGAGACAGCTGCGCCGGCGACTCGCCCTTGCGCAGCAGGTTGATGCGGTTTTTCAGGCTCTTCGCCAGCTTGCGGGCGTCGAGGTAGCGGATGCCGGCACGCGCCTGAGGCGGCGCACCGGCTACTCGCTCCGGGCAGCGCTCGCCGGCCAAGTCCGCGACAAGGGGCAAGCCATCGCCCTCGTCGATCGGGTCGCGGAGCACCTCCAGCTTCGCCCCCCAGCGCTCGAGGAGAAAGGCAATGAAGGTGAGCTGGCGCTGCGTGAGCTCGTTCGGATTGGACATGTGCATCAGCACCGCGCGCGCGTAGGCGATGCGCGGCGAACTGTCGTGCACGTCGCGGTTGAGGAAGTCCTTGACCGGCTCCTCGGACACTTCCAGCTCCTCGGCTTTGGCATAGGACCCGTGCAGGGCCCGCCAATCCTCCGCCGGGATCTCGCAGTACGCCCGGTAGTGATGAAACATCCTGAGCCCGGCGCAGGCGAGCAGGCGCTGGCAGATGAGCGCGGCCTGCGCACGCAGCGCCGCATCGCCGCTCGCGGCGGAGTCCAGACAGCGCAGATAGCTCAGTCGCATCTGGGCCCACAGCGCGTCAGTATCGCGAAACACCGCGGCTTCCGCCTCCGCCAGCGGCAGCGCCCGGTTGGTGAAGCGCCTGGCCTGCTCGATCTGCACGAAGTTGACCGCCTCGCGCAGCGACTCCATGACCGCGAGCCGGTTCGCGGCGCTGATCGGAAAGCGGTTCAATTCCACCAGCTGGCCGAGCAGCTGCTGCTGCGCGACGCCGACGTTGGCGAGCGGCACGTGCTCCAGCCAGGCCTTGCAGCTCGCGGCATCGACGAATTCAGGCGCCGCGCTGGGGGACAGTTCAGGCAGCTTCACTCGCGTCATTGTGATGCAAACACGTCGCGGTAGCTGGCGTAGAAGCTCGCGAAGAGGGTCGGCAACAGCAGCATCAGCAGCGGAAATGCGAGCGACACTGCGGGCACCGCGAGCGCCCCGCCGGAGGCGAGCATCAGGCCGCTCAGCACAAGGAACGGCAACACGAGAGTGATTGCCGCGGTCACCGCCCCATACGCGAGCAACGCGCGCCAGTTCATCAGGCAGGCGAAGAAGCTGAAGAACAGCGCTTTCCCCGCCCCGGTCGCGTGCCAGGCGGCGAGCGGCGGCGCGAACCAGAACAGCATCATCACCGGGACGTAGAACAGCGCTGCGCAGGCGAGCGCGGCGAAGAAGCTGTCCGACTGCAGCACGTCCTCGCTCGGGCGCTGCCCTGTCGTCATCCATTGCGCGAGCGCGCCGTTGTCGGCGAGCGTGGTGCCGGAGAGCACCAGGGCGAGGCAGGCGAGGTAGGCGAGGCCAAGGACGAGCTGGGTGCGAAGCGCCGGCGACCTGAAGCCCTCGAAGAGCAGCGCGAGCTCGAGCCGCTGGCCGCCGCCGACTGCGCGCGCCGCCGCCATGAAGCCGACCGAGAAGGCCGGCACCAGCACCGGCGCGATGACCACGCCCACGAAGGCCAGGTGCGACACGAAGGTCATCAGCAGCCAATAGGCGAGCACCATGGCGAGCCATCCGAGCGGCGCGCTGCGAAACAGCTGCCAGCCCTCGCCGAGCCAGCGCGCGCCGCGTTGGATGCCGACGATGCGAGCTTGCATGTCAGTCGATCCACGGCGCGCCGGCGCTGGTGCGCGACTCGAGGATGTGGCGAAAGTGCCCCGGGTCGTGGGCGTGCACCAGCATCCCCGGGCGGGGGAGGTGGAAATCGTGCAGGCGCGAAAGCCAGAAGCGCAGCGCCGCGGCGCGCAGCATCACCGGCCATGCGTCGCGCTCCAGCTCGATAAACGGACGCATCGCGTGATAGCCCGCGAGCAGAGCGCGCGTCCGCTGCGCTTCGAGCCGCGCGTCGGACGCCGCATCGACCAGGCACCAATCGTTGGCGCACACCGCGATGTCGTAGAGCAGGCAGTCCACCCCGGCGAAATAGAAATCGATGACGCCCGAAATGCGGCCCTTCTCGAACAGCGCGTTGTCGCGGAACAGGTCGGCGTGCACCGGGCCGCGCGGCAGGTCGGGAAAGCGGCGCTGAGCCTGAAAGGCGATCTCTTCCTCGAGCAGCGAGTTCTGCCGTGAATCGAGAAGCGGCTTCAACTCCCGGGCTGCAAGACGCCACCACTTCGGGCCGCGCGGATTCTCGAGGTAGGCGGCATACGAGCGCGCGGCCAGATGCATGCGTGCAAGCAGCGCGCCGAGCTCTGCGCACTCGCCGACCCCCGGCCGCTCGACCGAGCGCCCCGGCAGCCGCGTCACCAGCGCGGCCGGCTTGCCGTTGAGGCGCTGCAGGTACTGGTCAGCCAGGTCGGCAATCGGAGCCGGGCAGGGAATGCCGTGGCGCGCGAGATGCGCCATCAGGTCTAGGTAGAACGGCAGCTCCTCGGCGGGCAGCCGCTCGAACAGCGTCAGGACGTAGCGGCCCTGCGTCGTGGTGACGAAGTAATTGCTGTTCTCGATTCCCGCCTTGATCGGGTCATGGGAGAGCAGCGCACCGACCGAGTAATTGCGCAGCCACTCCGACAGCTGAGCTTCGGAGACAGGTGTGTAGACCGACAAATCAGTCGAAGGTCTGGATGGGCCACATCGGCACGCGCACGCCGTCTTCGAGCGAATCGCGGCGCAGCCAGTTGCCGCTGCCGGTGGTGTCCATGAGGTAGTAGGGCTTGCCGCCCGGCGGCGTCACCTTCAGCATCACCACGCGGCCGCCCTGGCGGATCTCCTCGACCTTGTCTGCCTCCTGCACCGGGATGCGCACGCTCGGCTCCTCGGGCCCCGGCATGGGCGGCGGCGGTGGCGGCTCGGGAAGCGGCTCGAGCCCGGGAGGCGGCTTCTGCGCCCAGACCGTAACTGCGAGGCCGGCGAGCGCGATCGCGAGTAGGCGGCGCATTAACTTCCATTCTACTAGAGGTTGCGAAGCAGCTAGAGGAACTCTGCGATAATGCCGCACAGCTTCATCGTGTCGGGAACAAATCCTGAAAGAACATTGCTGCTGGTCGACGGCTCGTCGTACCTGTACCGGGCGTTCCACGCCCTGCCCGAGCTGAAGAGCCCGCAAGGCGAGCCGACCGGCGCGATCTACGGGGTGCTCAACATGCTGCGGCGCCTCGCTGCCGACTACCAGGCGCAGGCGCGCGCCGTCGTCTTCGATGCGAAGGGCAGGACCTTCCGCGACGACCAGTATCCCGAGTACAAGGCGCACCGCGCGCCGATGCCAGACGAGCTCTCGGCGCAGGTCGAGCCGTTGTCCGAGGCGATCCGCGCGCTCGGCTGGCCGGTGCTCGTCGTCGAGGGCGTCGAAGCAGATGACGTGATCGCCACGCTCGCCGACGAGGCGACGCGGCGCGGATGGCGCTCGGTCATCTCGACGGGCGACAAGGACCTGGCGCAGCTCGTCGACAGCCGCGTGACGCTCGTCAATACCATGTCCAACGAGACGCTCGACATCGAGGGCGTAAAGCTCAAATTCGGCGTGCCTCCCGAGAAGATCGTCGATTACCTGACGCTGGTCGGCGATGCGATCGACAACATTCCCGGGGTCGACAAGGTCGGCCCGAAGACCGCGGCCAGGTGGCTCAGCCAGTACGGCTCGCTCGAGGGAGTGATCGCGCATGCGGGCGAGATCACCGGGAGCGTCGGCGAGAACCTGAGAAAGGTGCTCGACTGGCTGCCGAAGGGCCGCGGGTTGATCACGGTGAAGCGCGACGTGGCCCTTCCCGTGACGCTCGATCAGCTCGCCGATCGCCAGGCCGACCCGTCGCGCCAGCGCGCTCTCTACGAGCGCTTCGGTTTCAAGACCTGGCTTAAAGAGGTGGAAAGCGCGCCGCAGCAGCCGCAGCAGCCCTCCCCGCCATCCACCCGGCAGAAGCGCAGGTACTCGGCAATTCTGACCGAAGGCCAGTTGCGCGAGCTGGTGAAGAAGCTAGAAACCGCGCCGCTCGTCGGCTTCGACACCGAGTGCGTCGGCCTCGAGCCGATGACCGCACGGCTGGTGGGCATGTCGTTCGCTTTCGGCAACGAGGCGGTCTACCTGCCGCTCGCGCATGAATACCCCGCGGCGCCGCAACAGCTCGATTTCGACACCGCGCTCGAATTGCTGAAACCCTGGCTGGAGGGCG